>SXQI01000125.1 GCA_005793025.1 Verrucomicrobiales bacterium | reverse complement strand
TGTCTCCCTTTTTATCACTCCGCCTAGCCGCGATGCTATCACCTTTGGCGTTGATGATGGTGACAGGCATCAACCCCGCCTTCTCCAAATGCAAAAGTAACGCCGGACGATCGGCAACCTCTAGCGTCCCCTCCATCACTTCCCCGGTGCGCTTGCGGGCCTTGTAAGAAAATAACGGCATACACGATTAAACACTTCCGACTCTGACATATAAACCAATCGGCGGCAAAAGTTTCCCTCCCGAATGGGAGGCTTCAACGGCTCAGACTCGGATCGGGCGTCAACGGCCGGTCGTGATCAATTCACATCGATTGCACGAATTCGCGCATCGGCGTCAGGTCCTGATCTTCAAGAGCCATTTTTTTAATCGAAGCCTTCTTTCCGTTTTTCACGGCGTTACGTAACCAGACCTGTGCATCCTCGAAACGATTCAATTGACAGGCGTAACACGCAAGATTGTATGCAACAGTAGGACTTTGCTCGAATTGCACACTCACATTAAATAGAGAATCCCACGCCTCCTTGGTCCGTTTCAATTCATGCAACGCATAAGATCGCTTGATCCAACTGTCGGGGCAATCCGGAGCGGCCTTTGTGAGAACAGTGGCAAATAACAACGCTTCATGCCAATTCCTTAGCTGACTAGCCACCTCCCAGCGAATCATCAGCACCTCTGGATGTTGTAGAATTGTCCGAGGAAGATCTTCTAATTCGGACTCAGCCTCCTCAATGTTCCCCAACTCCAACCATCCTCGTGCTGCACTTACCTGGTGGGAGTAAGGCGGTTCGAGAGTTTCCGAATCGGTTGACGGTGATTTTGATGTCATCGTGATCCTAACACAGCTAACACAGGTTAATGCAGATTTCAAATCGAACCTCCTAGCTTTCCAATCGGCCCCACTCTCGGTAACCTAATACTCCAATGAATCTTTTGCGCCATACGGACGCGGGTTACACGGCGCAACTCCGTGTGCTCGCCACATCCTCAAGCCTTTTCGATCCCACCATCGAGAAACGCACGCGTGAAATTATCGATTCGATTCGTTCGCGAGGTGATGGAGCATTATTGGAACTAACCGAACGATTCGACGGCGTCGCGCTGAGAGCGGATCAACTCGCTGTCACTCGATCCGAGTTTTTCAACGCGTCCCTTACAGCTTCGGAAGAACTTCGCAAAGCCGTCGCCCTTTCACACCGGAATATCAGCGCATTCAGCAAACGTTCCTTGCGCAAGAATTGGGAAGGTTCAAATGGGCAAGGTGCGAAGGTCGGAGAAAAATTCGATCCTTTCCAAAGAGTGGGTATTTATATTCCCGGCGGAACGGCTCCTTTAGTTTCCACGGCGTTGATGACCGTGACATTAGCATCAGTCGCAGGGTGTCAGGAAATCGTAGTCTGCACTCCTCCCGGCAAAGATGGCCTCGTCAACCCGGCACTGCTCTTTGCCCTCACGACCGCCGGTGCCACCGAAGTTTATCGTGCGGGTGGTGGACAGGCGATGGCCGCTCTGGCTTTTGGTACTTCAACCATCAAACGGGTGCAGAAGATCTATGGACCCGGCAATGCCTACGTTGTTGCGGCCAAGCGTCTGCTTTTTGGTGCTGTGGCGGTGGATCTCTTGCCCGGGCCGAGTGAATTGCTCGTGCTTGCAGATGATTCTGCCAATCCTGCATTTATTGCTGCGGACCTGCTTGCCCAAGCCGAACACGGCTCGGGTCACGAGCGGGTTTGGTTGGTCACGCCTTCGAAAAAAATCCTCACCGCAGTCGATAATCAGATCAAGATTCAACTCCCTTTACTCTCTCGATCCAAGTTCATCGAAAAAGCTTTGGCAAATAACGGCTGGGCCATCCAAGTAAAAACTCTGGGGGATGGGATCGCTATCGCCAACCAACTTGCTCCCGAGCATTGTGAAATCATGACAGCTCAGCCCCGAAAAGTTTCTGAAAAAATCAGAACCGCTGGAGCTATTTTTCTCGGGAACCATTCACCCACAGCTCTCGGAGATTATGTGGCGGGTCCAAGTCATGAACTGCCCACAGGCGGTGCAGGTTTGTCGTTTGGCGGACTTACTGTGGACCAATTCCAACGCCGCACAAGCGTTGTCGAGTACTCCTTCCCCGCGCTTAAAAAATCACTTTCCGCCGTCTCTGCTTTCGCTCAAGTAGAAGGTCTGGATGCCCACGGTCGCTCAGTCTCAATCCGTGTGGATTCAAAGCCGAAGGCCAAACGATGACCAAACGTGTAAACCTCATTCGACCATTGGTCGAGCAATTGCACCCTTACGTCCCCGGGGAACAACCGAAGATCGAAGGCTTGATCAAACTGAACACCAACGAGAATCCCTACCCACCATCTCCCAAAGTGCTCGATGCAGTGCGAGCTGCCACCGATGCTAGGTTGCGCCTTTATCCGAACCCAACCGCACAAGCCCTCTGCGAACGCCTCGCTGACGTCCACGGGTGCCAACCCGAGAATATTATCATCGGCAATGGATCGGATGAATTACTGACTCTCGCGGTTCGTGCCTTTGTGGAACCGATCTCAGCAATCCGTGGAAGTAACTCATCGAGTGCGACAGTGCAGTTCTTCGATCCGAGCTACTCGCTCTATCCGGTCCTAGCCGAAATCCATGGCTCGGCAACCAATGCCGTTCCTTTAGCGAAGGATTTCAGACTCCCCACGCCGGCTCAGCTCGAGGCGCGGGGTCAATGGCGATTCGATGCCGCCCTCACATTAATCACTACGCCAAACGCTCCCTCCGGACGCGGTTTTCCCACCTGCGAATTGAAAGCCCTCTGCGAATACCAAAACGGGGTCACCATTTTGGATGAAGCGTATGTGGATTTTGCCGAGGAGAATGCATTATCGCTCGCCTTACAATTCCCTCATGTGCTTGTGGCGCGAACTTTTTCAAAATCTTACTCACTCTGCTTCCAGCGCATTGGATACTTTGTCGGATCTGCATTATTGATCCGAGCACTTCACAAAGTCCGGGATAGCTACAACGTCAACGGGCTGGGTCAGGTTGCTGCTTTAGCCACATTGGATGACCTCCCATACTACCAGAAAAACTTCCGGAAAATCATCGCTAGCCGAACCAAGCTCACTTCTGAATTAACCTCGATGGGATTCACGGTTTTTCCCAGTCAGGCAAATTTCATTTTGGCGAAGCCTCCGGGTCCCTCAGCCGAGATTTGGTTAAAAATGCTTAGGGAAGAAAAAATCTTAGTCCGATGGTTCAATAAACCTAAAATCAAACAATACCTCCGTATTACCATCGGAAGTAACAATGAAGTCGCCGCATTGCTCAAAGCGGTTCATTCCAGCTTAGTTTCGAATTCAGGGAGCAGTGAGCTTAAAGAACCGTAGGTTATCTGTGAGGGAGATGCGTATAGTGCATACTCCCTGAGCCTTCGTTACTGGATCTACCACCTTGAGCCACGGAATCGTGGATGTGGGATCTTTGGTTGTCATCGCAATCCATTCCAATCCTGTATCCGGCCACGCCAGAACGACCTTGCCAACCTCCAGACGAGCAGACAAATCAGGGGGCTTGACCCCGGCGGCGAGCCTCGCTTCCAGCCGGAGGTCAAACCCAATGTCTGAGCTAGTTCGAGAGTTTTGATGAATCTCGACAGCGATCAGATTGGATCCAACTTGGAGATCGCTCGGGGTTAACTCGGTTTCGAAAAATGTAGTTTCCTCAGCACCACCCATGCTCGTGGGGGCAAGAGTCGTATAAGAAATTGTTCCGGTTGGCATGTTACTGCGAAAAACCTCTCGACCATTGATATAAACCACACCGCCGTCATCTCGCATTAATCCTAGGGTCAAACCGAGAATCCCTGAGAGATTCGCCACATGGAAAGGGTGTCGGAAATAAGTGGTAACATATTTGCTGTTGGACGCTCCGCCAAATCCAACCACGGTTTTCTCATTGGATTCCCCGTAGCCGAGCGGTGCTGGGCCTTCGCTCCAAGTCCCATCGTCAAAGCTCAATTGCCTCCACGCGGTTCCAGCATTCGAACCGTTATCGAGGTATTGCCAGACCGATCCAGCGGCCACAAGCGGGATCGTGCTTTCTGAGGCCGATGGGATCGCAACAAAATCCATATCCTGCCGCGATGGTCCGACAGACAACGGCACCGTGAAACCCGAGCGGGCAAACGCGAACCCTTCCTGAGCGGCCTGAACCGAGTAGGCACCTGGTGGCAACCCAGTGATATAATACCGACCAGATGAGTCGGTCAGTGCCATTTTTGTTGAGGAGACTGAGACCTTGACCCCTCTCAGCGGAACGCCATTCTCCCACGCCCTCCCTCCGATTCGGTAGGTTGTGGGAGTGCCCACCTTCACGAGGACGGTATCCACGCTGAGTCCGCCCTTCATATCAGTCACGGTACATTGGACAGCGTATTCTCCTGCGGCCGTCCATGCGTGCGTTTGAGTGACGAAGTTAGTCCCGAAATTTCCGTCCCCGAAGTCCCAGAAATAAGCCAATGGGTCGCCATCGGCGTCGGTGGCTATCGCAGAAAAAGTGAGAGCGGCGTTCACTGCAGCGTTGGTGGCAGAAGCTTTAACCACTGCGACCGGCGCAATATTAAGTGGAAAAGATCCCCGTTTCACCACGACATCCATCCCTGCGGGAACCGTCCCCGTGAGGCCGATCGGCGTGATATGAACTCCAGCAGCCGTATCTGAAAACGTGCGTCCAACCAGCAGTGCCGAATCATCCTTACCGTCGGGGGATCCTGCCGAAACATCAAGAAGAGTCGAACTTTGGTTCTTAAGCCCTGCCCAACGGATCCCCACACCGTTCGCGATCCATTTATTCGATCCGTATCGACTCCGGTATTCGATCCAATAATTGGTGTTGCTGTTCTTGGTGGTTTTTAACGCTCGGATCCCAACCGAGGCAGGATCATCATGAGCGAAGATTCGGTAGGTGCCGCTTTGGCTGACGGTGGTCACTTCACCCGATGTGAGCCAATTTAAGTAATTCTTGTATCGTGCGTTGAAGTGTTTACTCCCGGCGGCGGCGTTCCCCATCGTGTCAAACTTGTCTCCATATTCGACGCTCGTTCCACTGCCGATGATACTTTGCCCGGAAGTTTCCCAAAAATTGGCGTGGTTAAGACCGTAATTATGGCCTAATTCATGAGCGATCACCCCCACGGATGAGGTGCCTCGAATCCATGACCCAGGACCGCCAATGTAACCAAGTCCCGCAAACTTGAATCCCGGGACGTTTCCGAAACAAATGAGGTCGAAATTAAACGAGGATAATTGATAACCCGCTGTTGTCGCTGCAGCTCGGGCAGCACTCCGGAGGACTGATGGGTCATTGGTTCCATAGTCCGCAGCCGTGCGTGGCATCCGAAATACGGGCGTGACATCGGAACCCGATCCTACCGGAGAAAACCCGGCTTTCGCGTAGGACATGTCTTGGTAAAACGTGTTGAGACCTACCACGATATTCGTCCCAGTGGTTAAACTGAAGGGTTCACCTTCGAGATCTGAGAAATCGATCCGGATAACAATGACATCCTTGATCCCCTCGGTGTAAGTGGACGGCACAGGATCCTGCAGCAAAATGCCGCCACTCCCACCTTCTCCGCCGCTCGCTTCCGCTCCGATGGTTTCCTCGTTGAGGAGTTCCCCGTGAGCGGCCGTGCATAAAGGGATGATGTCTCCTGCGATCTCCAAAACCGTTTCCTCGTTCTGACTCTCCGTCCGTTCCCCAGAGACTTCACACAACGCAGCGATCGAGGAAGGTTTCACACGTCGCAACCATGCCACCTCCTCCGCTGCCAGCAGTCGTGCAGGGTTTTCATCCACAGCCATCAGTCCGTCCAGCACAATCCCGTTTAAAGCAATCTGTCGCCGGGTAGGCTCCCCAAGCCGACGGCCATAAAGAAACGCTTCCAACCGACGCGAACCGATCACCACGTGTTGAATCAAGGGTTTAACCGTCTCGCCCTCCGCCGGCAACGCCCCAAGAATCTCAATGTCTCCCTTGGTGCTGATCCGTTCCTCAATCTCGGCCCGAATGGCGTAGGGAAACTCCGCATATTGGTCCGGAGTCGCCGAGAGTTCCAACGCCCTTTTGGGATTCGACTCGATAAGATCAACCATCTCTCTCCGCCGCTGCTGAGCCAGAGACACGCCTTCCACTAACATTGCTGGATCATCTAGTCCTGTGTTTTTCACTTTTTTCCACCAATCATTGAATGCAGCAAAACCGGGTTCGGTGGCCATCGCGGATTGAGAGGGTCGTAAAAGCTCGTTTTTTTCAGACGAAACCTCATCCCGGGATTTAAGCGGGGCAATCGTTCGAGGAATCGTCGAGTTTGCGGCCGTTAATGCAGGAGCATCAGTGGTTTGTTCGCTCGTCGAATCCAAGTCAAAAACCTCCATGCTTAGCCACCCGGCCAAAACCACACCAACAACCCCTGTGAAAAACCTTCCAGACATTGTGTCTTCAGTGTAAGCAGATTCCACACCACCGCAAGGTTGAGTGTGTTTTCTGGTTGAATTCAAATCTTGGACTCGATATCGCCTTATTAAGTAAGAACTCATGCCATCCCAACCCAAACGACCCACCGCCTTGACCATTGCCGGATCAGATAGCGGAGGAGGCGCAGGCCTGCAAGCCGATCTCAAAGCGTTTTCGGCAGCACGCGTTCATGGCACAACCGCAATCACTTGCGTCACAGCCCAGAATCCTCAGGGTGTTGACGCCATAGAGCCCGTTTCAGCCTCACTCCTCGACCAACAAATCGCAGCCGTATGTGCTGCGTTTCCTGTGCGAGCGATCAAAACCGGCATGCTTTATTCAAAAGAGTTGGTTCTCGTCGTCGAACACTGGATCGCACGCACCCCGGATATCCCTTGGGTGATCGATCCCGTTCTCATCTCAACCAGTGGTGCCTCGTTGTTGAAACCTGACGCTTTGGATGCTTATAAAACCAAGCTTTTTCCGCGCGCTGCCCTGTTAACACCCAACATTTCGGAAGCCGAAGCCTTGGTGGGCAAAAAAATCACGGACCCAGAGGCCATGCGTGAAGCCGCCAAGGTTCTTTTTAAAACCTACGGCCTCCCGATTCTGGTCAAAGGAGGACATTTAGGTGCTGGTCCGACCGCGTTGGACATCCTACACACCGGAATTGGAGAGTGGCTCCTTCAATCCCCCCGTGTGCACGGTGTCAAGACGCACGGTACTGGCTGCACCCTCGCGGCATCGGTTGCTGCCCATCTCGCTTTAGGGAAGCCATTGCTGGAATCCGTCATCGCAGCCAAGAAAACCGTTACAAACGCCATCAAAAACACCTTCCGAACCGGTCACCAACACGTTCTCAACCCCTAAAACACTCCTAACCTGCCCGCGCAAGTTCCCAAAATGAACCTTTGGACTCAAAAAGAGCCGAAAACACCGCTTGCAGTCCTTTGGGGTCCTAGGTAGTATCCCCACTCTTTTGTGAGTCACTTTGACGGTCGTTGTCACGGTGATTGCGCGGTTTGTCGTGGGAAAGTGTTATTTTTAATATATGTCTGTCAAAATTCGCATGAAGCGGGTCGGGGCCAAGAATACCCCGGTATTTCGTATTGTAGTGGCCGATAGCCGTAGTCCTCGTGACGGCAAGTTTCTTGAGGAAGTTGGCACTTACCAACCTCTCCAAAAGGGGAATAATGTCACCCTGAAGTTGGATCGGGCGATCCATTGGATGTCCAAAGGTGCTCAACCTTCCGACACGGTGGCAAGTTTTATTCGCAAGGCGAAAAAAGCCGCGGCCGCCGTCGCGTGAATCTGATTTGAACCGGTTATGCAATCCTTTCTGGAATACGTGATTAAGGCACTGGTGGATCAACCTGATTCCGCCAGCGTCGCTCCCGTTGAACGGAACCGCATTACCGTGTTCGAACTACGCCTGCATCCTGATGATGTGGGAAAGATCATCGGTCGCCAAGGGGCGACCATTCATGCCTTACGCAATCTGTTAATGGCGGGCAGTGCGAAACAAGGACTTAGAACAACGTTAGAAATCGTCGAGGAAACTGTCGAGAAGGCTCCCCGAACTGTCTGATTTTTAAAGGCCATCGCCGCGCGCGGCGAACCGCCTGAGTGACCGGGCTGACCGCATGAAAATTGATGTGATCACCCTTTTTCCCGGTATGTTTACTGGGCCGCTTGATGAAAGTATTGTCAAACGGGCGCG
>SXQI01000014.1 GCA_005793025.1 Verrucomicrobiales bacterium | reverse complement strand
GAGACTTTTCATGTGTATCCAAACGTTTATTGTGAACGAGCTTACTTGGCCCAAGCGGGTTGCGAGCAGTTACCCAGATTCAATGGAATAGTCTTGACGCGTTTAGTTGGCACGTCAAGCAAAGACAGGTTCCTTTGACCCTTGCTGCGCTTAACAAACACGACTGTGCGAGAATTCGGAGCCCACGAGGGATCCTCTCCATCGGCCACCAGCTTGGCTTCACCTCCCGTGGCAGGAACTGTGCAGATTTGAAACCCTCCCATTTGGGCAGTGAAAACAATAGTCTTACCATCAGGCGACCAATCTGGCTCGGTGCATCGGGTGACCCCGGCGGTTCGAAGGCGGGTCATTTCCCCACCGCGGGCGTTAATGATGTATAACGCGGGCGAACCACTGACACGAGAAACGACGCAAATTTTGGAACCATCCGGAGACCAGCACGGGGACGATTCATCTTCTTTGGTCTTGGTGAGTTGCAACAGGTTACTCCCGTCGATATCGCTGACATAGAGGTCAGGACTTCCTGCTTTAGAAAGGATCATTGCAATCCGCCGACCATCAGGTGATATAGCGGCACTCGTGTTGAGCCCGGAATAGCGTGCCACGGGCTTCCGTTCACCCGTCGCGATCGCGTGCGAATAGATATCCGGATAACCCGCACGGTAAGAAGTGTAGAACAAAGATTTTCTCCCGGGTGCCCAAGCAGGAGCAGCCACGATCGCACGGTCTTTGGTGATTTCCACGGGGTTGTAACCGTCATAATCCGCGACGGTGATTTCACCTGAGTTGCCATGCTCGGTCTTAAAAACAATCTTGGTGCGACAAAATCCCGGGTTATGGAGAATCGCCGCGATCACATCATCTGCCAATGCGTGGGCTTGAGTCCGCGGACTGGCATCGGTGTAACGTTTTGCCAACAGTGACCCCTTGCTCAAGCGATCTGTGAGCCGACCTTCTACTTCCGTTCCGTTGCGGCCTGACAGGGAGTATTGTGCGACGTCTTCTGCAACGATTTTAAACCCCGCAACCTCCAGATCAAACTTCAACACTTGCCCGACTTCACCTGTGTAACCTGCCACAGAAATGGGGACTGGTTTCACACCCCCATCTGCGGTGTTGCTGATGTCGATGACCGGATCCTGCGCTCGAACTATCGTAGCTAGTCCGATCCATGTTATGAGAAAAAGTGACCAATAATTCGACATTGTGTTCATCCGAGTTGACGTTTCGCACGAAGATTAAACCTGATTTTGAAGACCCGTTCATTATCCTTGGCACCCTCAGGGAACGGATGCACAAACCGAACTCGATCGAGAGTCGATTGGATTGATTTGTTCATAGTGCTGTTGCTGCTCCGGCTAGTTACAGCACTCGAAATCACTCGGCCATCTTTTGCGATCACCACTTCGACCTCCACCGTCGCCCTCTCGTCCTCCAAATCACTCGGTGGTTGCCAAGCCTGATTATATTTCGAGTAAACAATTTGACGGTAGCTGGCGTAGAATTCACCTCCAGGGCCTGGCATTTCAACGACGGTACTCGGAGCGAGGCTCGAGGTTAAACCTGAGACCGCCGTTTTTAGAGCGGAATTTCGCTCATTAGCCCATTGCTGGTATCGAGCCGCTGCCTGCGCTGCTGCGGCCTGCTCCTTTTCTCGACGAGCTTTGGCGGCTGCAGAAACTCCGGGTTTCTTCACCGTGAGATCCACATCGACTTTAGGACGGTTTGAAGGCTTTGGCGTGTTATCTCGTTCCGGTTTGGTTTCGAAAACATCCTTGAAATCGTCAGTGGCAGGTTTTGGGGTGACTGGTTTGGGAGGTTTCGGAATTGGATCGGGTGGTTTGATGGGCGTTGGCTCGTTCACCTTGGGTTCGGGCTGGACAGGGGGTGGTTGAACCACGGGAGGCGCGACAATCGGCTCCGCTGGAGCAACAACCGGAGGGGTGGTGATTGCCGGATTTCCACCGCTTGCCGCATCATCATCTCTCACACGAGGCATGAGAGTTAGCAATGTGATTTGCTCAGGAGGCGGGGTTGGCTTGGGCACAAACGCAGCAGCCAACAACACGACACCCACGAGCGACGCGTGGAAACCTACACTGGCGAATAAGCATTTGGTTTGGAGCTTTGCCATGGTTATCGGTCTCGTTTTGTGCCGAAACTCACGCGTGAGATCCCGTGCTTCTCACACCGATCTAGGAGAGCCATTACATTCCCGAATTGCTCCTTGGTATCGGCGCGAATGTAAACCGTCAGCTTGGAGTTAGCTCGATAGGCCTGAACCAAGGAAGCTTCTACCTCGTTGATGTTCATCTTTCGACCCGCCATGACGTAGAAACCCTGAGGGGCAACCTCAACGGTGCGTAGATCCTCCTTGCGCGGCTTGACCTGTTCTTCCGCTCCCCCTGTCGGCAGAGCAAGTTTGAGGCTCTGTTCTAGCAATGGCGTGGTGATCACAAAAATGATCAACAACACGAATGCCAAATCGAGCAGTGGCGTGATGTTGATATCATTCAGCGTGACGAGGTGGTTGCGTTGAGAGAATCGTCTCATGCTGAAGCCAAGTCCAAATCAACGCCACGCACCCAAGAAAAAGGCGAATAGGTTCGACAACAAAATAACCACGCCAAACCCTGCGACAATGAATGCCACGGTGAGGAGCAGCGTTTTCCAAGTCGCTTTCTGGGTCTGTCCGCTTTGCCAACGAAATCGCAACCGGCTCCACCAACTCCGACGCAGATTTGCGCCACACTTTTTGCAGTGCCTATGGGTTCGCTGATTATTTGTCCGGCATTTGCGGCACTTGATGAAAAGGTGGCTCCCGCATTTCGTGCAAACCGTCGCATCATTCGCATTGGAATGCCCGCACTCGCTGCAGGAGAACTGGCGACCTTTTGATTTTGTTGCCGAGGCCTCATTTTGGGTCATTTTTCCTTGTCTTCATCGGGCAAAAACTCGATTTCGATCCGGGAGACGAGTTCTTGGGCGAAGTTGTCCAATTCAACTGTCAAAACCCGGAGGTTATGCACGAGCCAATTGTAACCAAACATCG
>SXQI01000124.1 GCA_005793025.1 Verrucomicrobiales bacterium | reverse complement strand
CTGCAGGTTCTTCCATGAATGACGCAACCATCGGAGGAGGTTGGTAGTTAGCCTTGAGTTCGCCGGTTTCATCCACGAACTGTTGACGCCACGTCAAATAATCTCCCAACACTCCTTCAAAATCCGTTCGTGTCCCAATCCTCACGATTCCCTTGTTAAATAGGTGAGCCGGCCCAAACCGTTTTGAATACCACGGTCCCACTTTTCGAAACATCCGGCTTCCGTGTTCCTCACCAAAAACCTCTACCATCAAATCATAATGGCGACGAAGGACTCGGATTCGTTCCACAAATGGGGGTTCGGTAGGTAATGTCCCGTTCGAGAGATACTCCTGCGTTTGCCGAAAAATCCACGGATTGTAAAACGCCCCCCTCCCAATGCTCACCCCGGCACACCCCGTTTGATCAAACATCATTCGAGCCGCCTCAGGGCTGATTACATCGCCATTGCCGACAACCGGTGTTCCCGGAACCGCTTCCACGACTGCCCGGATCCCCGCCAGATTGATGGTTCCGCTGAATCCTTGTTCCCGGGTCCGACCATGGACGAAAACCGCTGCTACCCCAACGTCCCTTAAGGCACGGGCCAAATCGGGAGCGGTCAGGTTTTCATCATCCCACCCCAAACGCATCTTTGCCGTCACAGGGATCTTCACTGCCTCCACCATGCCTTTCACCAACTGCGCGGTTTTATCGGTCTCCGTCATCATCGCCGACCCCCCACCCACACGACAGACCTTCCGCACAGGGCAACCCATGTTGATATCCACAGAGGAAACGCCGATCGATTCCAGATATTGCGCTGCGTCCCGCATCTCCTCCGGCACCGAACCGAACAACTGGACGGCGAGTGGACGATCAGCAGCCGATGTTTCGATTAATTTAAGGGCTTTCGGATTTCGTTCGATCAGCGAACGGGCGTTGACCAAATCGGTGGTTGCCAGATCAAGCCCACCTAGTTCCCTTAACGTCAATCGAAAGGGAAGATTTGTATAACCCGCCAGTGGTGAGAGGAATAGATTCGACTGAAGGTTTAAAGATCCGAGCTTAAACATGGTTCCCATTACTAACGCGTTCGCGATCTACTGGCAGTCAACCTAGGGACTTCTTAGGACACATTCACAATGGACTGGCTCTGAATACGCCCGTGTTTCACTTGTAGGGTGTCGCCTGCTTTGCGACCCATCAGTAGTTCACCCAATGGGGACTGAGGTGTGAGAACCGTTATCTCGACCTTGCCCACCTTAACCTCCAACCCACCTCCTCGCGGTGCGATGAAAAAGTGATCGGTTTCCAAGCCAGTTTTGACCTCCACCAAAGCCGAGATATCAATGGCATCGATGGGCCCGAACCGGCGCGGAACTAGATTCCGAAAACAGGTCAGAACCGCCTCAGTTTCTGCTGCTTGCCGTACTTGCCCTCCGGCGAGATAGGCAGCTTCCAATCCACGGGTATCGTATTTATTCTCGGCCTTGTTTTGAGGGTCGGTAGCCTCTTCATGAGAAGCTTTCGCAACCTTAAAATACATCTCAAGGTCCCGCTCCAACTTAATCACAATGCTCTTTAAGAGCTGGGTTTTGTTCACCGTCACAGCGTCCCTCCCGTGCGGTATTTTTTATCTTTTGGCGAGGACTTCGGGCAATGTCGGGGGAACCGAAGCCGTCTTTGTTGCTCCTGCATCCAGACAAACCATATTCTCTAGGCTCCGGGCGTAGATGCGGCCATTGGCGAGAACCGGCACAATCCAAGTGCTTTTACCACCGAGAATCTGCGTGCTGGCGATTTCTTTAAACCCCGCTGGGCTTGCCTCGACAGAAGCGAGGAGCCCTTTGTCGCTGAACGCGAGCAAGTGTTGCCCTGCGAGCATCGATGAGCCTTTGCCATACTTATTAGAGGACCATTTGACTTCACCCGTTTTAAAATCAAGGCAACGAAGCTCGCCTTCATCGAAACCATAGAGGTAGTCATTGAGGTAAACACATGAGGCCATGTGGTTTCGCATGTTCTTATTGGTCCACAGAACCTTGGGCTTGTTATTGCTTATCTGGATCAGGGCGCAGCCCGTGTTGTATCCCGAGGAGATAAAGATTTTATCACCGACAACGAGGGGAGTGGCCGCGTTGACATCGTAACTGGTGCTCCACGGGTAATGCCATAAGAGCTTACCATCCGAAACTCGACGGGCGGTCAAACCAGCAGGATTGAACACAACCACACCCCGTTCTTTTTCTAGGGTGTAAGCCACAGGAGAACCGTAGCCTGCGCCTTCGTTCCCATCCTGCCAGATCACTTGGCCGGTAAGCTTGTTCAGCGCGACGACTGCCGCACCCGATCCCGCAGCTTCCACAATCAGCATCTCTTTTTCGATGAGAGGCGATCCAGCAAACCCCCAAGTTGGAATCTTGCTCTTGAAATCGGTCACAAAGTTTTTTGACCAAATAACTTTCCCGGTTTTAGCAGCGAGGCAAAAAAGATGACCCTGACGGCTCACACTATAAACCCGATCGCCGTCGACCGTCGGCGTACAACGCGTTCCCGGATAACCGTTCGGATCTTTAGAAGAACAGGGGTAAGTGTGTTTCCATAATTCAGCACCCGTTGTAGCATCCAGCGCGTAGACAGAGTCGTTTTCGTCGGTGTTACCCATTGTGTAAACCCGACCCTCGGCCACAGAAAGTGAGGACCATCCTGTGCCGACTTTGGCTTTCCACAGTTGCTTAGGCCCTTCGACACTCCACGTTTCTGACCTGATTGATTCATTGCTGATCCCATCAAAGTTGGAACCGCGCCATCGGGGCCAGTCGGCTGCGTTTGTGGTGAGTGTGGCGAATGTGAGCGTGGTGCTCAGCAATAGCGTTAGTTTCATGAGTTATTTGAGACCTAGATTCGGACTATTGGCACTCGTTAGTATTTCAAACGGTAAATATACGTAACGTTCGTGTTGGAAGGGAGCACCACATTGTAAACTGCTGAAGTATTCACTAGAACAAAACGGCCATCGAGCGTCGTCCACGGGGTATTGATTGTGTTCAAGTTTGTGGTTACCTGAACCTCGGCTCCAACAAAAGCGGTCGAAGCTTTCAAACTTAAGACTGTACCACCGATCGAATAATCAATTCGTTGTGAAGGAAGATTCTTAAAAGATCCAAAGACATTCGTGGGAATCATTACATCCCCTGAATTCAAGTTCCCAAGCGTGAAGCTACCTGTTTGATTCGCCAAGGAGCTCCCGCTTGAAAGGCCAGTTGCCCCAAGTTTTCCAAGTTTAGCATTCGGATTATTCCCTGCACCACCAGCCCCTCCCGGTCCGCCTAGAACAAGGTTGTTATCAAAAAAACAACTTTGTGCCATGGCAACCCCTGCCTCGCCGTTGAACACGGCCCCACCTATCGCATTTCCACCACTACCTCCATCGCCGCCAGCGAGCGAGAAAAGCGAGCTCCCCCCTTGGCCCCCGCTTCCTCCGGGCCCACCGCCTACCCAATTGTTCGAAAAGCTCGTCCCCGTGAGAGTGAGGCGACTGTTGGAATAGATCCCACCACCAAACGAGGATCCTCCGGCACTTCCCGATCCACCGGGTTTCTCAGTTTTACCAGTTAATCCCGTCCAACCCGGCGCGTTGGTGACCGTGTTCCCATTGATTTGGGAAGCCACAATGGATAAAACCAAATGACCATCACCGTAAACTGCTCCGCCTGCCGCCGGAATCACAGAACCCGGCAAGGCAGAAAACCCCAATAAACCTCCCCCGAGGCCCTGCTTACCGCTGGGTGCTCCAGAAACCGAATTGCTGGACACGATCGAATTCTCGATCCCCAATCGGCCACCCCAAGAGTAGATCGCCCCGCCTGCTGCTTGGCCAGAGTCACCGCCTTTGGTTCCGTTTTGCCCTAACCCGACGTCCGAACCATCGACCCCTTTCCCACCTGCACCCGCAAAAACGGTGTTCGCGATCAATGTTGAAGCGTTTAGCAAAACAGTTCCTTGGTTATTGAAGATCGCTCCTCCAAAAGCATGTCCTCCATTCTGGCCGGGACCCGAACCCGTCCCCGCGAGGCCGGTGGCACCGATTACGGTGTGGCCAGAAAGGACACAACCGTTAATGAGGACGGTTCCTCGATCGTTATAGATTGCGCCACCTCCCGATTGAACCACCCCGCCGTTTTCTGAGTTAGTTGATGTCTGGCGACCGTTGATCAGGGTTAGATTGCTTAACGTCAGGACCCCGCCAGAACCAACTACAAAAATGCGATGCTTGAAATTGCCGCTCAGAATCGCGAGGTTGCTACTGACCCCTTGCATGACCACGTTTGTCGAGATCACCAGCGGCCGGCTGAGAGTAACCTGACCGGTCAGTTCAAAAACGGTGACGCCGGCGTTGAGCGCGTTGGTCAATTGGGATTCTTGACCGGCCCCAATCGTGATTGCTCCCACGCGGCACTCCAATAACGCGGAGCTGCCGATCACCACCCAAACAAAAATAGAAAGGAGGCGTTGCATCAATTAACTGGATTCAGTTTGCCTCGCTGGATGATAAAGGCAAGCGACTTGCAGCGACCGACAAATCCTAGGTGGTGTAAGAATAAGTGTGTAAAAGAGAAAGCGGGTGTATCCCAGTGTTTAATCAGCAATGAAACAAACACCAAAGAAAGAAGATACACCCATGAGAACAAACAATGTCCTCGTCATAGAACCTGCCCAATCCTGG
>SXQI01000123.1 GCA_005793025.1 Verrucomicrobiales bacterium | reverse complement strand
CTTGAAATCGAACAGGTGACTCCGTCCATCGCTGACGTAATTTTTTCCTTCCCGGATGCCTTCGCACCAATCCTCATAATCAAGTTTCCCTGCCAGTTTTACGTAGGATCGACCTAATCCGACGCGTTCACCGTAGATACAAGGGAAATCAGTTTCGCCGCTGATGCGCGTGCGAAACCCAGCGTTTAACGTGTGATACCAGATGTTGAGCTCCCAAGGGTAGGGGGTATCCACTGTGGAAAGAAAATCCACGGCGGGAACCATTTTTCCTCCCGGCCCCGGCAATTGATGGGTGACATCGACGATATATTCGTTGGCACCAATGCCGTCGTATGGAGGGACGACATAATTAGGGAGATCGGAGGTTCCCGCACCCAGACCCCAGCCGGTATGCGCTGGACCAACCAGAGCACCCTGAGCTTTCGCCCAGCGGAGGGTGCTCAGGCCTAGGGTTGGCCAGTGATGTTTGGAGTCACCTCCGGGATACATCTGGTCCCGAAGCCGCAGCAAGCAGAGGTGGCCCGATTGATGAGAACCGAATCCGGAGACTTCGACATCGTAGCGAAGGAGGTAGGGATACTGCGAAACTTTGTCGTTGGCCCCGCTGAAGAATTGTTTCTGGTAGTCGAAACAAGGACCCCAAGTCAGGTTAGCCCCGATTTTCAAATCCTCGCCCTGACAATGGCGGAGCATATCTGGAGCGTGAACTCCCTCAGTCGGTTTGGTGTAATGGGCACAACCGGCGGCATGGATATGGTGATCTCCAGACCACCAACCGAGTTTGGCGGGGTCAATCCAGCGTTCGACTTTGAAGTCGAACCGACGATGGGTGGCGTCCACTTGGATGGTGCGATTTTGGACGAGGGATTCGGGTCCACGTGAAAACTCGATGTTATATTGGCCGGCGGGCAAGTGGATCGATTCGCCGTGGCGCCGATAGATCTGCGGGTGGAAAGAAAAATCAGGGGCCAACCTTTTGGCTTGTGATGGGTACACATGTCCTTGGCGATCTTTGATTACGAAACCAGCGGTCGTGGGTTCATTGTTTTCATCGCGGACCCCAAGGGTGACTTCCACCGCTGGGACGCTGGTGAACAGCAGATGGGCTTCATTACGGAAGCCAATATCTTGGGTGCCTTGCCCGACGTTGACGAGTAAACGAGCCTCCCGTTGTCCGGCATCGCGGCTGTAGAGTTGAAGAATTCGATATTCAACAGCAAGCCCCGAAAGTTCCTTCGGCATCAACTGGCCTTCGTAGAGTTGCAGGTCGAGCCATAGATCAGGATCACTGCCGTCGATGTAACCTTTGCCTTCAGTCTTTCGAAAATATTTATCCGAGACATTGCTGAACGCACCCCCTTCGAAGGACGATTTTGCATTGGGGCTGACAGCAACGAGGTTGGCGGTAACCCCGGCTTCGTTGTGAATCTTTAGCAGAAAACTCCGCCAACCCCCTGCCAATAATTCGCGTTTCATTTCCCCGGCCTCCAATTTGACCCGTGACTCAGGGTTTACGTTGATGCCAAGCAAACAATACTTATCGAGGATGGACTGGACGGTCGAAGCAGCGTTCTCATCTGGTTTGGCCAGCGTTGCAAGCAAGGATTCCTTGTCCTTGGTTGTCAGGGGAGCCCCAAGAAAATCCAAGGCTTCCAGCAAACGATGCACCTGTGCTGAAAGCGGCTGAATGGGCACATTGGAGATGATGGGAAGCGCGGCGTGGGTGAGGAGACCAGCCAGCGAAAAAATCAGAATGAAACGAATCATAAGGCGCAGATGGTTGATCAGCCCATGATGAACCGTTGCAGGGATACTTCAAGCCCGGTGTTCGGAGCAGGAAGCCTTTGGTTGAAGCACACCTTGAAGGCTAACTGTTCTGGAATTATTCCCGAGTAATCTCAGTCAGATGTTGTTTCTCTTTGAGAGTCAAATAAACCACTCCTCCCACCAAGCTCCAGACGAGGCTTCCTGTGTAGCCTACTAGGGAGAGGAGAAGGGCTTGGGATGCGGGGACACCCACGGTCGGGACGGCCAACATCCAGACGTAAAGGTTTTCACGAACACCTAGCCCACTGGGGGTGATCGGAAGGGCTGAAATGCTGGTGACGATGGGGACAATAGCGGCGAGTGCGAGGACTGAAACGTGTTGGTGGAATCCGAGCGTGAGAACGTAAAAATGTGCGACGAGGATTATGTTTTGAAGCATGGTTACGGGGACGATCCGCCAGAAAAAAGCTTTGTCCCGTCCGAAATGTCGAAAGGCCTCAAGGGATCGCTCGAAAGTCTCGCCTTTCGGCAACCGACGCAACCATTCGCGAGCTTTAGGTAACCGTTTGGAAACGCCACCCCAAAAACCTACAATCAAGAAAGCACCACAAAGCGCCGTCATCGCGAATACTGTGAGCACCACTCCGCGAAGTCGTGGATTGGAGACCAACAATTCATAGCTGGGGATGATCATGATACATCCAAAAACGAGCATCGAGAATAACCCGATCAATCGATCGACGACGACGGTGACTACGGCTTCGTTTTTCTTGTGATGGGTTTCACGAGCGACGTAATAGGCCTTGAGAACATCACCCCCGATGGATCCTAGGAGGAAGGAATTAAAAAAATGGGCGACGAATGAAATCTGGGTCGTGCGAGCGAGGGGAAGTTGTAATCCGTGAACTCGAAGCACGATTTGCCAGCGAATCACGCCGATCAGGATGGTTAATCCCATCAATACCAAGGAGAGGAAGAGCCACCACGAATCCATTGAAGCTAAGGTTTTCCAAAGCTCCGAAGGGCCAAACTGCCAAGCAATCTGCAGGCGTTCCCAACGTGAGAGAGCCTGCCACTCAGCGTCCGGGTGATTCCATGCGATTCGTCCTTCGTTGTAGAAAATCGCCTGAAAAATCCAAGCGAGTAACAGGAGGCAAATACCGCCACGCCATGCTAATCCTACAATTTTGCGGCGGGTAATCACGATCGGATGCCCTTTTTAGTCCGGCCCCCAGATTCCTTTGAGGTGCGCAATCCCTTGTTTTACGGCTTCTGGCTCAAGTCCTGGGCTTAGCTCGAATACCTTGATGTGGTGAGGCTTAACCAGCGGTGCCAATTGGTCAAATGGGATCATCCCTGTGCCGGGAGGACAATGATCTTGGCCGGGGAACTTTACGTCGTGAATATGGAAACCTTCTAATCGATCCGCCATATTCTCGAGATGCATTCGGTGGTCGATGTAGCCGAGGTTGTGCTTGATCTGTGCATGGCCACAATCATGCCAATACCGCACCACGCGCGAAGGGACTTGGCGCAGGAAAAGGTTAAAGTCGGTCTCGAAGGGGATCTCCTCGAGTGCCTCTCGGTTTTCGATACCCAGCATTAAATCACGCAGACCGGCCTGTTCCGCCAATGTTTGGATCATTTCAGTGGCGAGTTGCTGCGGTTTCTCCTTTTTTGCCTCACGTTTCTCGGAACATTCGCTCGAGAGTTTTTCAAACTTAGGGGTGTCTTTCTCCCCTTTCTCGATCATTTCGAGGAGGCGATCGGTGTAATCCTTCATGTCGATACAGCCCGTGTGGAGAACCACTAATTTGGCTCCCACTCGAACGGCGGTATCGAGGGTCTTAATCGTCTGGCGATAGGAGTTCTCTCGTTCGCGACGGTCTTCGGAAGAAAATTTATAAAGATTTGGAGCGGCGTGGGTGACTCCGATCGGGAGGGGGCAAAAATTGTGAAGGGTCGAAATCTTGATCACCCCTGCGCTGACCGCGTCGAACACTCCGGGGAGCAAACTGATGCGGATTCCGTGGGATAATTCGGCATACTCAAATCCCAAATCGCGGATTTCTTCGAGCATGGCGCGACCATCAATGTGCCGATGAGAGTTCCAGCAGGTGGAGAACGAATACATAATAAAAAGCCGGGAGAGGTTCTGAGGCAATCTCCCGGCTGTGACAATTAGAAAATGGTTTTACAAGTCAGCGTAGCGAGCGCTGAGCATGGCATTAAAGCGGGCAACCTTCATCTTGCGCCGTTTACGTTCGCTCGGCTTCTCATAATGACGATGGCTACGCACTTCTTTCAAAGTCCCTTCGCGGTCGATGCGCTTTTTCAATCGGCGCAACGCTTTTTCTACGGACTCCCCCTTTTTAAGTTTAATCTCTGTCAATCGATCTTCACTTCCTCTCCGACACCCTGCGGACTCAGGGAACAACTCAAATGTTCAACCCGGCTCGCAAGCGGACTATCCACAGTAGAGGATCGGCGAAAAATGTCAATTCCTCTTCCAATTAGTTTTTGTGTCCTGAGTGTGCGGTGTTATGTGGTTGATAATCAACGAATTAAATCCAGGTCATTGTGCTGCTTTGAGTCAGGAACTCTGAGAGATCTGGTTCGGGGCTCGCCTCTAGGGGATTTGATGATTCACCGCAATTTTGCGCGCTGAATGATGAAAATCTGGTTGGATGCTGCCAATTGGAGCTTGGAAAAGAGGATGTAGAGGAGCTAGGATTGATGTTTTAATAGTTCGCCTTTGTATGATGACCAGTGCGCAGATTCGGCAGTCTTATCTCGATTTTTTTAAATCGAAAGATCACACCGTAGTGGGTTCTTCGAGTTTGATGCCTGACTCTCCAAACCTGCTTTTCACCAACGCGGGGATGAATCAGTTTGTGCCGATCTTCCTCGGTCAGACTCGATGTCCGTATTCGCCGGGACGTGCTGCGGATACGCAGAAATGTATCCGTGCGGGAGGCAAGCATAACGACCTCGAGGATGTCGGGCTGGATACTTATCATCACACTTTTTTTGAGATGCTAGGGAATTGGTCGTTCGGGGATTATTTCAAACGGGAAGCGATTGATTGGGCGTGGGAGTTGATCACGAAGGTTTGGAAGTTTCCTGTAAACCGAGTGTATGCGACGGTTTATAATCCTGATAAGGCACTTGGCGATCCGAGTGATTTTGATCAAGAAGCCTACGATTTTTGGGTTGAGAAGTTTAGTTCTGTGGGGCTGGATCCGAAGGTTCATATTGTTTACGGCAATAAAAAGGACAATTTCTGGATGATGGGCGAGACTGGACCCTGCGGGCCGTGTTCGGAGTTGCATATTGATCTGACTCCGAACGGAGACACCGCAGGAGCTTTGGTGAATCAAGGAAGCCCCAAGTGCATCGAGATTTGGAATTTGGTTTTTATCCAGTTCAATGCCAACCCGGATGGGACTTTTTCTCCCCTTCCTGCGCAGCATGTGGATACCGGCATGGGGTTCGAGCGGGTGACATCGATTATCCAAGGAACTAATCATTTTTCGGATTTTTCCAACGTCAAGATTTCGAATTACGAAACGGATATTTTTCGACCCATATTCGATCGGCTCGAGCAGTTGAGCGGAAAGAAATATACTTCGACGTTACCCAAAACGGGGAGCAGGGGTGAGAATGAGCAGGAAAAAATCGATGTCGCGTTCCGTGTCATCGCGGATCATATCCGTACTTTAAGTTTTGCGATTGCGGATGGGATTCAGCCCGGGAATACCGACCGAAACTATGTATTGCGTCGGATCCTACGTCGGGCGGTGAAATACGGGAGAGCATTAGGTTTTCAGAAGCCATTTTTCTTTGAATTGGTTGATGTCCTCAGTGTGACGATGGGGGAAGTTTTTCCCGAGATCCGGGCGAAGCGCGATCACGTGAAGCAAGTGATCCGCCTTGAAGAAGAATCCTTTAATAAGACCTTGGATCGAGGGTTGGCGATTTTCGGATCCTACACGGCGTTGATTGCAAAAGCTGGTGGTGGGTTTTCTGGGAAACAAGCATTCGATTTGTATGATACGTATGGTTTCCCAATCGACCTCACCGAGTTATTGGCTCGTGAGCAGGGGTTGGATGTAGATGTCGCGGGTTTTGAATTGTTGATGGAGGAGCAGCGGGCTCGTGCGCGGGCTTCGCAGAAAAAAGAAGTCATCAGCCTCAGCCAGATCGAAACGACAACCGCAACATGTTTCATCGGCTACGATCAAGCGGAGACCTCGGCGAAGGTGCTCGAAGTTGTCAGTTTGAAAGATAAGACTGCGGTGATCCTTGATTCCTCTACCCTTTACGCGGAGATGGGAGGACAGGTGGGTGATTGTGGAGAAATGACAGGCCACGGCCAGCTCTGGCGGGTTGTGAATACGCAGAAAAGTGGTTCCACATGGTTGCATTTTCTAGACACTCACGAGGCTCCGACAACAGGTTTGAGTGTCACTCTCCGTGTGGATTTGGAGCGACGACAAGCGATTCAGAGGCATCATACGGTAACTCATTTATTGCATTGGGCGTTGCATGAGGTGGGGAGCAAGGAGGCGTCACAAAAAGGATCGTTTGTGGGCCCGGATAAATTGACGTTTGATTTCAATAGTGCTCCGTTGACCCCGAGTCAATTGATGGATATCGAACGGCTTGTGAACGAACGGGTTTTGGAGAATGCGCCTGTCTCATGGAGTGAACAGCCGTATGCAGCTGTGAAAGGTCGGCCGGAAATCATGCAGTTTTTCGGCGATAAGTACGGCGAGACGGTCCGTGTGGTCCAGGTTGGCGGAAAAACCGGAGCATTGGATGGATATTCGATGGAACTATGCGGGGGAACCCACACACGAGCCACGGGTGAAATTGGTTTATTCCGAATCATGAGTGAGAACGCGATCGCGGCCGGAGTCCGCCGAATCGAGGCGGTCGCTGGACTCACAGCTTTTGAAGTGGCAAAACAGGATCTCCAGTTAATCCGCGCAGTAGCTGGGAGAATCAATGCTCCAATCGGCGAGTTGGAAAAGAAGATTGAAACGCTCCTGACGCATCAAAAAGAATTGGAACGTCAAATCAAGGCAGCTCATCAGAAACAGGCTGCGAGCGTCGCGAACCACCTCCGAGCAGGAGCTCAAACGATTGGAGGACGGCAGGCCATTGTTCAAAAATTAGCAGAAACGGACGGTGAAATGTTGCAAGCGATCGCCGACTCGTTGAAAGGAATTTTCGACGGCGTGGTGGTTCTCGGTGGAATTGCGGATGGGACTGCCTCGTTGGTTGCGACCGTGCCTTTGAATCTGACCAAGACAATTCAGGCTGGTAAAATCATCCAAGCGATTGCGCCGCTCGTGGGTGGAAAAGGTGGCGGCCGACCTGAGAGTGCTCGTGGGGGAGGCAAGGATGTTGCAAACCTCGATGCGGCTTTAGCTCGCGCAGCAAGCCTGTTGGAATAAGCGACCGTGATGTATGGTGAAGTCATCGACATGAAATCCAAATTCGATTCGATCCAATCGATTCTCTCCGACCTGAAGAAAGGTCGGATGGCGATTTTGGTGGATGACGCTGACCGCGAGAACGAGGGTGACCTCATCATCGCAGCAGAACGAGTCACGCCGGCCTTGATTAATTTCATGGCCAAGCATGGGAGAGGGCTGATTTGTGTTCCCACGACCTCTGAACGTCTCAAACAAATGGGCGTGGAACGGATGGTGTCTCAGAATCGCGAGTCGTTCAAAACAGACTTTCAAGTCAGCGTGGATGCCGCGAAAGGGATCACGACAGGAATCAGTGCAGCGGATCGAGCGGAGACGATTCGGGTGATGGCGGATCCGACCGCGTTACCTGAGGATCTGGTTCAACCAGGGCACGTGTTTCCGTTGCGAGCTCGTCCGGGAGGGGTCCTTCAACGAGCCGGACACACGGAGGCCGCAGTGGATCTAGTGACACTCGCGGGGTGCCGTCCGATCGCGGTGATCTGCGAGATCATGAGCGATGATGGTTCGATGGCGAGATTGCCCGAGCTCAGAAAGTTCGCCAAAAAACATAAGCTGAAGCTCGGCACGATTGAGGAGTTAATTAAATATCGGCGCCAGCGCGAGAAGCTCGTGGAATGCGTTGAGGTCGTTAACATGCCGACGGATGATGGCAACTTCGATTTGCATTTGTTTCAATCCAAGATCGACGGTCAGCATCACATTGCGTTAGTGAAGGGCGATCTAAAAACGGCGGTTGCCCCATTGGTCCGTGTACATAGCGAATGTTTAACAGGGGATGTTTTTGGTTCTCGACGATGTGATTGCGGTCCTCAATTACAGCAGGCCATGCAGCAGATCGAAACCGAAGGAGCCGGTGTCATTTTATATATGCGCCAAGAGGGGAGGGGCATCGGGTTGCCCGCAAAAATTAAGGCATATAAACTGCAACAACAGGGATATGACACCATCGAAGCTAATCTGAAATTAGGATTCCCCATGGATTTAAGGGAATACGGGGTGGGTGCGCAGATATTGACTGAACTAGGTTTGAGAAGGATTCGGCTTTTGACGAATAACCCCAAAAAGATTGTTGGTCTGGAAGGGTATGGGCTTGAGGTGATCGAACAAGTTCCGATTACTACCAAACCCAATCGGCACAATAAGGATTATCTCCAAACGAAGAAGAAAAAGATGGGCCATTTGTTTTGATGGTGGCTGATGGAATTCATGGGTGAATAGTATGCTCAAGCCTGTTCAACGCACAGCTAAGGTCATGCAAACGACATCGCGCTTTGCGATCGTCGCAGCGAAATACAACCCGAAATACACCGATGCTTTGGTTCGATTTGCAAAAGCAGAGTTGAAGGGAGCAGGGGTGACTCACATCGATGTGGTGCGGGTTCCGGGTGCTTTTGAGATTCCAGTGGTGGCAGGTCGGTTATCGCGAATCACTCCGAAGTACGACGCGATTCTTTGTTTTGGAACCATCCTTCGAGGGGCGACTACGCATGCAGATCATATCGCGTTAGGGGTTACCCACGCATTGGCTCAACTTCAGATCACCAGTGGCGTGCCGATCATCCATGGAGTTCTGCTATTTGAAAACCACGAGCAAGCCAAGATTCGTTGCTTAGGGCGTGAGACCAATCGTGGAATCGAGGCGGCTCACACGGCGATGACCATGGCAACCGTGATGCGTAGCTTGCTTTAAGAAGTTTTGGGATTGGTTACGCTACCAATTCAAGATCACACGCATCGAGTTTCACCACGGCGGCTTCTCCAATAAAATCGAGCCTCAACGTCACACAGACGCGACCGGTTCTTGATTCGACGATGCCTTCCATCCCTCGCATTGGCCCTGATTTGATCTGAACCATTTGCCCCTCGGTGATTTGAGGTTCGACTTGAAGTTCGATGTCCAAATCCAAAGCACGGAGAATTTCTTGGAGTTGGTTCTCGAATGTTTGTTGATCAAAAACATCGAGCACGTTTGCAACGTAATCACTTTGTAGAATGGTCCGCTTTTGATGGGGGCACATTTTTAGGAAGACGTAGTTTGGAAAAAGTGGTTTCTCAAACTCTACGATTTTCGAATCGTATTTCTTGACGCTGGTATAACACGGCAATGTGGGTTCGATATCTTTTGAGCGGCAAAAGGTGGCGAGTTTTTTTTCGCAACGGGGCCGGGTGTGGGCGACAAACCAGATGGGTTGAGTTTCTAGATGGGAATCCATTTCTTAAGCGCGTGGGTGAAATTTTTCATGCACTTCACGCAATCGACGACCGCTCACATGAGTATAAACTTGGGTGGTGCTGATCGAGGCGTGGCCGAGCATTTCCTGAATGACTCGTAGGTCAGCATTATGTTCGAGGAGGTGCGTGGCAAAACTGTGGCGGAGCATGTGCGGGTTGATGCGGCGCGTGATGCCCAACTTCGCGGCGCGTTGTGTGATGCGAAACCACAAAGTGCATTGGGCAAAGGCTGTGCCGCGTCTTGTGAGAAAAACAACGCCGGGAGATTTGGGGCCGACAAGTTTTGGCCGGCCGGATCGAAGGTAATCGTTGATCGCTGCGACCGCTCGGCTACCCACCGGAACCAACCGTTCTTTGTTACCCTTGCCGATGACATTGACGAAACCTGTGTCGAAATGGAGTTGTTCGAGCCGAATCGTTCGCAACTCGCTCAGACGCAAACCGGAGGAGTAGGCAAGTTCGAGGATTGCTCGGTCGCACAACGATTGCGGTGTCGAAGGTAAGCTCGGTTGGAGTAGTTGATCGATCTCGTCGTGACTCAGTGTTTTCGGTAATGAATCCCGCCGCTTGGGGAGGGAGAGGTTTTCTGCTGCATTCCGCTGGAGCAAACCTTCGGTTTCGCAGTAGTTGAAGAAGGCCCTGAGGCTGGCGATTTCGAGATACAGTGTGCTGCTGCTCAAGGTTTTTGTAGAATCCGGTATTTTAACGAGACGTGATTGTTCTGTTTTGAGATAGCGCGTGAGGTCATCGAGATTGACTTGGTCCCAATGGGTAAACCCTTGTTGTTCCAGCCATGCGGCGATGTGGTTAAGCAACGCGGCATAGGTTAACTGGGTCTTTTCAGAACGGCCTCGCTCATTCCGTAGGTATTGCAAAAAATCTTCGACGAGCGCGTGCATCACTGACTAGAGGGAATGACCGGTGAGGAGGTGGAATGCCTCGAGGTATTTAGCTGCGGTCCGAGCAACGATTTCCGATGGAAGCGCGGGTGCGGGTGGCTGCTTGTCCCAACTCAAGGTTTCGAGATAATCCCGCACGAACTGTTTATCAAAACTCGGTTGACTACGTCCGGGTGCATATTGAGCAGCTGGCCAAAACCGAGAGGAATCGGGAGTGAGCACCTCGTCAATCAAGAGGAGTTGACCATCAAACAGACCGAACTCGAACTTAGTGTCGGCAATAATGATTCCTCGTTGGCGCGCATACTCTCTTGCCTGTTTGTAGATCGCCAAACTTAGATCCCGTGCCTTAGCGACAATCGCGGATCCCACGAGTCGCTCGGCCTCCTCGTAGGAAATGTTTTCATCATGCCCTGTTTCAGCTTTGGTCGCTGGGGTGAAGATGGGGGTAGGGAGTTCTGCAGACTCAGTTAGACCTGCAGGCAGAGCGATGCCGCATACCGAACCGGTCCGTTGGTATTCCTTCCAACCTGAACCCGCGAGATAACCGCGCACAACGCATTCGATCGCCAGCGGCTGGGCTTTCTCAACGATCATACTCCTCCCCTTCAACGTGGAGAGATAGGGTTGTAACACGGGAGGTAATTCATCCTTCGCTCCAAACCTCCGATGATTGCGTATCAGGCCTTGGAGTTGATCGAACCAGAAGTGAGAGATCTGAGTGAGCACCTCGCCTTTGCGGGGGATGCCATTCGGCATGATACAATCAAATGCCGAGATTCGATCGGTTGCGACGAACAACAAAGCGTCGCCAAGATCGAATATTTCACGGACTTTTCCGCTCTTCAGTTTTCTGATCCCGGGAAGTTCTAGCGTGAGGATCGGCTCATTCATTGCTCCAGAATAGTGAAGGTTTGCGAGGCGTCAATCCAAGTGCAAAAATGAAGCAGGTAAAACTTCGAGACCACCGTGAAATGGAAATTATAATTCGGATCCAGACTCCTTGCCGATCTCACTGTGTAGAGCTATCCTGCGCAGGTGTTTGCTGTTCAAAACCTGTCTATCACCGCCTTCATGAGGAGGGTTGGATTGGCTATGACCAACGACAAAACTTCGTCTCTAAGGAAAAGAGTTGCCATCGCTCTCATTTGGTTCGCATGCGTTGGTTCGAGTCAGGCTCAAGTTTTGTTCCAAGAAGCTCCCGAGATTTCGCCTGCTGAATTGGAGCGCGTCTACACCAAGGGGCTTCAATTCTTACTGAAAAATCAGGCCGAGGATGGATCGTGGTCTGATCGACCTTATGGAAGTGAGCCTGCGGCAGTAGCTCTTGCGGTGGTTTCCATGCTGGCGCATGGGGATGATCCAAATTTCGGCCCCTACGCTTCGTCGATCCGACGGGGACTGGATTTTGTTCTCAAGTTCAGAAATGCCCAGACGGGATACATCGGCAAAACGATGTATAACCACGGGTTCTCGACACTAGCTTTGGCGGAAGCTTACGGCACAGTTCAGGATGCAAGATTGGGACCAGCATTGGTCGGCGCGGTTAAGTTGATCGTTCAATCTCAGGCGAAGAATCCGCAGGGTGCTTGGCGGTATTCTCCCGAGAGTCAGGATGCCGACACCACGGTCAGCGGGGCTCAGATGGTCGCCCTTTTCGCCGCTCGTAACGCTGGGATCGCAGTCCCCGAGGAAGCCATTCAGAAGGGGCTTAAATATTTTGCAAAGTGCCAAACGGCGGATGGGGGTTTCGGCTATCTCACATCGCAAGGTCCTAATGCCACTCGAACCGCCATCGCGTGTCTCGTCTACGCCCTCGCGAAAGAAAAAAATAATCCTGTCTTCGAAAAAGGTTTCAAATACCTCCAAAAGGCCCCTCCTGAGTTAGGGTATCAGCAATACTATCTCTATTACGCAGCCCAAGCGTTTTTTCATGCGTCCCCTTCGGCTTGGCGGGATTGGAATCGTAAAAATTTCAAAGCACTCGCTGCAAGTCAGGGCACCGATGGACATTGGGAAGGCCAGTTCGGTTCCAGTTTCTCGACTTCTGCATCACTCCTTTCTCTCGCATTGAATTATCGTTTTCTGCCCATCTATGAGAGGTGAATCCAGCCCCTCAGACTTCAATGTGGAGACGATAGCCACGATAAGCGGATGGCGACGATTCGCCACGTTCATCGTGGGATTGTGTGTTCTAATGATCCTTCAACGTGCGGTCTCCGCAAACCCGGATGCAGAACTACAATTGTACGATGGTACATCGATCACAGGGGAGTTACTCGGGCTTGAGACTGAAAAAGGGTTGATCTGGAAGTTTCCAGCGGCTCGCACACCCTTGGTCCTTCGGTCAAAAAATCTGGCACGAGTCCGACTGAAGTCCAACCAAGGTCCTCCTGCATCGTTCCGGCCCGGATCCAAGTTCAGATTCAAGAACGGGGATGAGGTATTCGGAAATCTAGTTGCCATGTCGGAGGGTCAATTCGAAGTGGAAACGTGGTTCGCCGGTCGCTTGAAGGCACCTCAGGAGGCGATCGAGGCTATCGGTTTTTCTTCGGGAGGTTACCGCGTTCTTTTCGAAGGTCCTACCAGCGCAGACGGATGGGCCACAGGTAAAAACACCCGACCTTGGAAATACCAAAATGGTGCGTTTATTGCGAAAGGTCCCGACATTTTGGGTCGTGATTTCGGACTGAAGACTAGTTCCAACCTCGAATTCGACCTCGCATGGAGTGCCGCGTTTAGTCTGACGGTGACACTGTATGCGCAGACCGTTGATCGGTTTGATTATAGTGCGAGTGCTTACATCCTCTACATCGGTCAAGGAGGGTTAACCTTGCAACGGGTTACCGCAGGACAGGGGGCGGTGTTGCTTGGAAACGCGCAAATCCCTTCGATGCTCAATAAGAATTCTGTTCGTTTTGAGATTCGTACTCATGTCGAGGATGCGTCGATTGGGATCATGGTGGACGGTGTTCCTGCGGGCCGATGGAAGGATAACAGCGGCTTCGTAGCCAAAGGGGGTGGCATCGTCTTTTATTCGCAAACGGATGGGCCTGAACTCAAACTCTCAAACATGCGATTGACTGCGCTTGACGGGCGATACGAGCCAGAGATCGGTACCAATTCTCCTGCAACGAACGATGTCGTATTCCTTGCTAATCGAGATCGGGTCACAGGTAAGATTGAAGGAATCCATGAGGGAAAAATCAAAGTGCTAAGTCGCACAACGCACCTTGAGATTCCAGTAGAACGCGTTGTCCAGATGGTGTTAGCAAAAAGCCAAGCGGCTCCGGTTGTTCAAAGTCCATGGATGGTTCGTGCAAAACTTGCTGGCGGCGAAAACTTGATGCTGGATATTCATCAGCTTCAATCAGGGCAGCTTCGTGGGTTTAATGCGAACTTTGGAAAAATCGAAGTGGACACCGGATCATTGCGACAGCTTGAATTTAATCTAGAGCGACTCGCTTCTGGAACGGATGAAACTGGGTTGGTAGCTCCGGATGCGGTCGGCTCAGGCAATCAATGAAAGCACTTTTTCTCCATGGATATCGAATCGTTTGCGGAGGCCTGAGTTCCACGTTGGGGCTGATCGTCACTTCGTTTCTAACGTTTGTTGGATCAGCGGATACAGCCATTTTCCGCAACGGAGATGTGCTCACCGGAACGCTTCATGTCATTGAGAATCTTAATGAAGTTGTGTGGAAGCATCCCGACGCGCTCGATGCAATCGCTTTGGATAACAAGGCGATCTCTGAGATTCATCTTTCGACGAGGCCGCCGGCGGAGATCACGGGAGGAGTTCCCGCACGGTTTGAACTTCGGGGGGGCGAATCCTTCGAGGCTAACCTGATTTCGATGGACACCAATAAAGTCGTCGTCAAATCGGCTTACGCTGGTTCCTTTGATTTTCCAATCTCATCGCTCCTTGCGCTCGTCCCGTCTCCCCAGAAAAGAAAACTTCTGTTCGAGGGACCAACGAGTGCTGCGGGTTGGACGATGGGAAAAGTTCAAAATGCTGGTGTTGGCGAGGCGGGTGATTGGAAATACCAAGATGGAGCGTTTTATGCCACAGAATCGGCTTCCATTGCGCGGGAAGTCAATTTGCCGGATCGCGTTGCAATTAATTTCGACTTACAGTGGAAGGGTTATTTCCACCTCGCGGTCGCGTTGGCCACGGAGTATCTCCAACCCGTCAACTTGGCCAACAAAGACACCGAGCCTGATTTCGGCGGTTTCTATAGTCTTCAGATCAACAATTTTTCTTCCAACCTGTTGCCTGTGAAGAAAAACGAACCGCTTCGGTTTCTCGGGCAGGTCGCGATGCCGGCTTTTGGGCAACGCACTTCGATGCGGGTTGACATTCGAGTCAACAAGGAGAAGAAGCTCGTGGCACTGCTGTTGGATGGTGTCATGATCAAGCAATGGACTGATCCGGAGGGGTTTGCAGGAACCGGTGGCGCGATCCGTTTTGTGCATCAAGGTCAAGGCGTTGTCAGGTTGAGTGGATTAAAGATCACAGAATGGGATGGTCAATTTGAAGAGTTAATTACCAACAGCTTGGCACTCAAACAGGATGGAGCGAAACTGCGGAATGGTGACCGTATGACGGGGCTTTTCGATGGAGTGAAGGACGGAAAACTTGCTTTGGTCACCAAGGGAACCCGGATTGAAGTTCCCATGGCTCGAGTGCTTCAGATCGAGATGGCTCGCACCAATCTTGCCCCAGCATCGCTGAAGGAAGGGGAGGTTCGGGCCTTTTTTGCTCAGGGTGGTCATTTGCGTTTAGAGGTCGAGAAATTGGATTCCACCGGTTTAACAGGCCGAAACTCCGCGTTGGGAACTCTCCATTTTCAACCGAGTTCATTCAATCGATTGCGATGGGTAGAACCGGAAGTGATTTCCAATCCAAAGAAATAAGTTCCATGTCCTCTGGATTCCATTGTTTCTGATGATCCCAAAGTCATGGAGACTTCACCCGAACCACTACCTCACAAACGTCGGCAACGATACTCCGGGAAAAACCCTAGGAAATTCGAAGAAAAGTATAAGGAGCACCGACCGGAAAGTTACCCAGAAACATTCCAGAAAGTATTGGACTCAGGCAAAACTCCAGCAGGGTCTCACCGTCCGATTTTGGTTCAGGAGATACTTCAGATCCTTCGACCGCAACCCGGCGAGGTATGTGTTGATGCAACACTAGGTTACGGGGGGCATACGTGTGAAATACTTCGATTGTTGAGACCGGCCGGTCGGCTGATTGGTTTGGACATCGATCCCATTGAGTTACCTAGAACTGAAGCTAGGCTCCGTTTACTGGGTTTCGGAGAAGAGGAATTCACTGCTGTTCATGCCAATTACGCGGCGATGAATCAGGTTCTCAACTCATTGAGTCTCCCTGCAGCAGACCTGATTCTTGCTGACCTTGGGATTTCCTCGATGCAGTTGGACAATCCGGCACGGGGATTATCTTACAAATCTGAAGGGCCGCTTGATCTACGCATGAATCCCGGGAAAGGGTCGCCGGCTTGGGAATTTCTAGCGAATCTTGATCAAGAAAAGATTGTTGAAATCCTGATCGAGAATGCTGATGAACCCTACGCTCGCCTTATCGCTCCAATCCTGATTGAAGATCGCGCTCGAAACGGATTACGCACGACAAGTCTTCTCGCCGCGTCAGTTCGGCGTGGATTACAATCGCTCCCGAAACAGTTGCGAGATCAAGAAGGGGACGCCCCGATTCGCCGGGTGTTTCAGGCTATTCGTATCGCTGTTAATCAAGAGTTCGCGACCTTGGAAGCGTTTCTTCGGGTGGTGCCTCAAGTTTTAAACCCCGGAGGGCGTGTCGCAATTCTGACGTTTCATTCCGGCGAGGATCGTCGAGTGAAAAAGGCGTTTCAAGACCACGCCCGCAGTGGGGTTTATCGCGAAATCAACGATCCTGTGATCAGAGCTTCCGCTGAGGAGGTTCGAGCTAACCCTAGGGCCTCGAGCGCAAAACTCCGTTGGGCGATCAAAGCCTGAGGGGAACCCGCAATCCTTGGTTCAGGTATTTGCTTTAAGAAAACTCAGGATGTGTTCCAAAGCGTCCTCCGTTCGCACTGCTTGAAGCGAACCTTTGCGGGGCTTGATTTCGACTTCGCCTTTGGCGAGGGATTTTTCCCCGATGCCAATGCGAATGGGGAAACCGATCAGCTCGGAATCCTTAAACTTAACGCCCGGGCGATCGTCGCGATCATCGAGGATTACATCGATTCCGCGCTCGGTCAGTTCTTGGTAGAGCTTTTCCGCGAGGAGCATCACTGCCCCGTCAGGAGTTACCGATAGCGGAGTGATGCACACACTGAACGGCGCCACGCTTATTGGCCAAATAATGCCGTCCTTATCGTTGGATTGTTCGATCACCGCTTGCATGGTGCGGGTAACCCCGATGCCGTAGCAGCCCATGGTAGCGGCTCGTTTTTCTCCGGCTTCGTCCACAAACAACGCACCGAGCGAATCGCTGTATTTTGTGCCCAGCTTGAACACATGGCCCACTTCGATGGCGCGTCGAATTTTGAGCGGAGTGCCCGTCACTGGACACGCCTCCCCTGCAGCGACGAGTCGAAGATCATGCCATTTTGTCACCACAATATCGCGTGAGATATTCACGTGGCGGAAATGGAATCCGTCCTGATTCGCCCCTGTTGTCATCCCAGCCGAGTCTCGCAATGTTTCATCCGCGAGGACGAAGAATCCGGAAAGACCGACCGCTCCCAAGCTGCCCGGATGCGCTCCGAGTGTCGTGTGGATCTCCTCAGCAGTCGCAGGGCGTAATTGTGTCCCGCCTGTTGCCGCCGCCAACTTTGTCTCGTTGAGTTGATGGTCGCCACGCATCAAGATCAACGTGAATTTCGTGTCGATGATGTAGATCAACGTTTTGATCTGTTGCTGGGCGGCCACATTGTAGGGAGCTTTGGTCAATGCATCGATCGTCAGAACTCCCGGTGTCGCGAATTGTTCGACTGCCGATCCGGTATCCACTGTGCTCGTTGCGAGGAGGACCCGACTGGTTGCCTTCTCGATGTTCGCGGCATACTCACCCGATTCGCAATAAACGATTTCATTTTCGCCGGTTTCTGCAGGCACCATGAACTCGTGTGAAAACTTCCCCCCGATTGCCCCTGTATCCGCGTCAACCGCCACCGTCTGCAAACCGCAACGCTGGAAAATCCGGGCATAGGCTTGATACATTTTTTGATAACTCACCTGCGCCGCCTCGTCGCTCACGTCGAAGCTATAGGCGTCCTTCATGATGAACTCCTTCGCCCGCATTAGGCCGAAGCGAGGTCGGATTTCGTCCCGAAATTTGGTTTGAATCTGGTAGAAATTTTTCGGCAGTTGTCGGTAAGAACTAATTTCACCAGCAACTAAGGTCGTGATCACTTCTTCATGCGTGGGTCCTAGTACCCATTCCTTTTTGGCACGGTCTTTTGCCTTCAACAGCACATCCACCATGATGTCGTACCGGCCGCTTTTTTGCCAAATCTCGGGCGGGTGTAGTGCAGGCATCAAGACCTCTTGAGCCCCTGCTCGATTCATCTCTTCTCGAAGAATGTTTTCTACTTTCCTCAGAGTCCGCACAGCAAGCGGAAGAAAAGTGTAGAGGCCGGAAGTCAATTTTCGGATCAACCCCGCTCGGAGCAAGAGTTTGTGGGAGACAATTTCCGCATCGGAAGGAGTCTCCTTGAGAGTAGGAATCAATAATTGGGACCAGCGCATATTTTTGGAAAACAGGGGTGCAGTTACCAAGGGCCTCGATAACTGTAGGTGTTAATGAGAAAGAGTCGGAGAGTCCTTATTTCACACTATTGATCAGAGGACTGAGACCTTGAATGCGGACTTCCAGACGGTCTCCTGAGGCAATGGGGCCCACTCCCGATGGAGTGCCGGTGATGATCACGTCTCCGGGTAAAAGGGTCATATTTGTAGAAATGAAACTGACCAGTTGGTTGCAATT
>SXQI01000122.1 GCA_005793025.1 Verrucomicrobiales bacterium | reverse complement strand
GCTTGGGTCGCGAGACTAGAAGCTTTGGAAACATCCGCTTTGGCCTGCATCAACCCAAGTCGGACAATATTTTCGCCTTCTTCCAAGGAAACCTCGTTGTAATTGGTGAGGTATGCATGCACGGCGGAATCTGACTTTTGGACTTTATCCCTCGATTCTTCGACTTGTGTTTTTAACCAAGCCACCGCCTCCACTGATGCTTGGCTCTTCTGCTTCAAATTGTTTTCAACAAATGTTTTGGCCAGCGCATTCGCAATTTGAGCGGCTTTTTCAGGGTTAGAATGTTCGACCTTCACATCGACCAATCGGCTTAGTCGAACCGGCGTGATCGTAACATCTTGAAAAAGTGAAAGTGCCACATCCAACGAATTTGAATACCGGATATCATTGGTAAGCTTGAGTGTCGTTGCAACCGACTGGAGCAAGGAGTAGCTCTGTAGGTTTTTATGTTGAGTCGCAAGGTAGTCCATTTCCCGACCTTCCATTGCGAACGCATCCTTCATGTTCAGAATGTTTTCCGATTCGCGGTTGATTTGAATCCGGGTAGATGCTGAATAAATCTTCGTCGCACGAAGCAGATAGATCGCCGTGAGAAGAAGGATGAGTAAGAAAGCAGTGAGTGCTAACCAACGACGTTCCAATAACACTTGCCAGTAATGACGAATGTCAATTTCTGGAAGTTGATTTGATTGGCTCTCAGCTTGGTTCGGTTGATTTGATGTCATTGTGGATCCGGGATTAGAACACACGTTCGGTGATTTCGATCAAGTCACCTGGTTCCACAAAAATGGTCTTTTCAGGCTCTACTACTTTCTTAAGTTCTTCTAAGCTCAACGTCTGCGTCTTTCCGGCACGGGTAAATTTAATCTTATTCTCGTTGGCGAATTTGGTCATCCCTCCCGCCCGCGCGATGACCTCGACAATGTTCAATTTTTGTTCACCCGGCAGTGCTACTGCCCCAGGCTTTCCGACAGGACCAAGGACGGTTGCCTCCCGACTTCTATAATCTTTAACCGCCACCATCACCGTGGGTTCAACAAGGTAATCACGGTCTAATAATTCACGCAGAATCTGTTCTACTTCGGAGGCCGTTTTCCCTTTGACTTCCACGTTCGCTAACCAAGCAAAAGTGATTGTGCCTCCGCTGCTGACCCTCACCTCACGATTGAGGTCCTTCTCTCCTACTACGTCGATGATGATGTTATCCAGCGGGCTGATTTTATAATCTGCGCTCACGTCCGCCCTACTCTGGGGCAACAAAGCCCCCAATTGGCAGACCGCTAAGGCAAAAACTACAATCCATTTCCTACAAAAATCATTCATAACTCAAAAACCCACCTTCATGCCAATCGTTACCCTGTTTTGCGCGTAATCGATTAACGCAGGAAGGTCGCTTCCGAACTTGTTGAAGTCGTAACTGGCATACGTCGCCAACCAAGGTTTATAATTGTAGGTTAAAACCGTTCCTACGCGATAATAAGTGTCATTCCGCAACGGATAATTGAGGCTTGGGTCGAAGGCATTCATTCCGTAAGTGACGCCGAATTGAGCCCGGAGTTTGTCAGCAGCTCCGATGTTCTGGGAGATACCAAAAGTGGCTAAATCTGCAGTATAAACGTGCGGAGTCAAATCCATGGACACTTCTTGGCTCCTCTGGTAACTCAGCGTGAATACATTTCTATCTGTTCGATGGAAGGAAACTTCCATCTCTACGACTGGGGCTCCCGTGTCCTGAAGTCCGAAATTTCGCGTTTCGTAGCCGACCTTTGCAGAACCCGTCAGACGATCCGTAAAATCCCCACGGGCACCGAGAAATCCGCCTATGAAATCTGCTTGCGGTCTCTCTTTACGAGCGTTGTTGGCCTCCAAAGCAGTTTCTCCATAATAAAGTTCGCCAAAAAAACTCGTTTTGGAAAAGGCCTTAATCTGAAAACCAGCCGTGCCACCAAACGAGGTGGAATCAAAAAGAGTGGTCCCGTTTTTACCCCAATCCGTCAATCCAAAGTTGCCTGCGAGATATGCTCTGGTTTTCTCGGTGATTTCGTAACCAACCGTGTATCGATCTGAAACGGTGACTCGATCTACCAAAACACCAGAAAGGGAGCTGTATCCGCCGCCGAGCACGCTGGATATCGAATCGATTTGATCCCTCCCGTCCACTGAAAGACGGCTGCCCAAATAACGAACGCTTGTGCCGAAGTGATCTTGACCTGCGTTCAATTGACTCTCTTGGGCGTAAAAGATTTCATCGTGTTGATAACTCGCTGAAATCAGATTCGCACCACGTTGACCTAGCTGAAGCTTGACGCCCGGAGAGACGGAAGAAACAAAGTCAGCAGCTAAATCCTTACCACGAAACAGCACGTTATCATTAAACGTTTCGCTCAGATCCAGCATCGGACGCAACGTGAGCGGGCCGATGTCATAAACCAAAACGTCACTCGCTTCCATCCCGTGAGATTCCCCACTAAGAGCGACGCCGATGGAAGCCGCTAGCATCGAAACATGTCGTAAAGCCCTCTGTTGCAACATGTAATTGCTCGGAATATCTTTTCCCTTTGCTGGGTTCGTGGTTTTTCCCATCGGATCAGTTTTTTTTGGATCAGTCAACGGATCCCATTGATGGAAGCATTGAACGACTGCAATTTCAAGGAATGTTTTCCGATTCTGGATCGAGAAACGGACCAATGCTCATTTGACTCGGGGCGTATCTCGCCTTAGGCTGATTCGGCATGCTGGCTGACATTCGGAATACAATTCCCCGCTCCGCAACAAGCCTGCCGCCGTTGAACGTGGTAGAAGCTTGGCGCGGAATCACGGGTCCCGTCGAACCGTTTCTG
>SXQI01000121.1 GCA_005793025.1 Verrucomicrobiales bacterium | reverse complement strand
GTGGGGTTTTCGCCGTTGGGAAAATCACGAACGTTGACCACGCCTGAAGCATCGTCGAGACCACCCTCTTTGGTGGTGTGAACCATGGTGTTGTTGAGGAGCGTATAGAAATTGCCTTCTTTGGCGGTCGCCGCTTGGTCGCAATCGAAAAAGAGGTTCCCTACGGCGGTAATCTCGGAGGTGTTGGAGCCGGAATCCCCGCCAGAAATGGCACTGGCGCTGTCAGGCGACCCGTTGCGATGGCAGTGGAGGAAGATATTTCCTTCGATCCAAGCATCGGTGCCGTCTAGATCGAGATGGTCATCGGTAGCTCCCGAGAACACGTTGTTGAAGAAATGAATGATGGGTTGGGGACGGTTGCCTCCTGTGAAATCCACGATGTCATTGTATCCGATGGAACGTCCAAAAAAGCAGTCGCGCACGATTCCGCGCCCGCCGGATTTGATCCCGCCAGTGCCATGAACTAATTCGAAAGCGGCTGTGCTGTTGGGGAACGTGCAATGGCTGAGCACAAATGAGCTATCATCGAGCGAAACATATTGGTGGGTTGTGGTGAGAAAAACGGCATGATCCAAGGCGAGGGTTCCACCAGCGGCCTCGATGGCGGTCGTGCCGTTGTCTTTGAGGGTCACGTAGGACATTCGTGTCTCCGGCGAATTGACCGTTCCGTTGATGGTAATTCCCCCCCATGAACCACTGGCACCTGGTGTTGCGCTGATCCAGATCGGATCTTGGAAGGTTCCCTCGGCAAGGATGATTCCGCCATTAGCTACCACGAGGTCAACCCCGGAGGAGAGGAATACCGAGGTGCCCGGTTCTATGGTGAGGGTCGTTCCGTTGGGAACTGTGAGGGTGGAGGTGATTTGGTAAGGCCCAGTAGCAGCGGCCCATCGGGTGTTGGCAGTCAGGGCACCGCCGACGGTGGTAGAGTTTTGGGTGTCGAACCAGAGGTCAATCGCGGTTTCTTCGATGACTTGGTTGTGTTCATTCAAACTCTCCACGGTAAAGCGATTGATGCCGGGATGGAGGGGGAGTTTTGTGAGGGACCAAGTTCCGCGCCATGCGATCCAATCAGCGATCCTGCCATTGATGCGAATGGATGTGGTCTCGAAAGCGTTTGCAGTGCCAGATAGCGAGGTTTCAGGGGATGTGGAACGAAGGTAGCCTCCTGCACCAGCGGTGAGCGGACTGGTCACGGTGAGGGTTTGTGGGATTTGGGAGAGAACATAGGCCACATGGGAAGCGTTAAACGCCTTCATGGTGTCGAGGCGTTGTTTGGGCACAAACGCGCCAAGTGTTTGATCGATCAACGGGTTCATCTCTGCGCTAGAAAACAGTGAACCCGCCAAGGATCGGATGGATTTGAAGTAGAGGGGTGCGAATTGAGCGGTCTTCATGAACCGATCCATGACGGGGAGATTGGTCATTCGGAAGATTCCATCGCGTGGGCTGATCGCGGTGAGGCCGCGACCCATCAAAGTGTCGAGGTCATAGGGAAGTAATTGGAAGCGTGTATCCTTGGTGCCACGATAGAGGCCGTAGTCATCACCGATTCCATTGGCGATAATGGTTTCATTGTTATCCAGCAGGGTGTTCAACGCGAAGTAACGCATCCACTGCGGGACATTGATCACGCGCTCCACATCGGCGACGTAGGTTTCTGAGGTCGTACCATTCGTGAGGTTCAGAATGCCGAGGAGAGTGATTATGTCTGACCAGTCATCTGCCGAGGAATGGTTCTGTTTGAAATAAGCATTGGTGTAGGATCCAATTTTTGGGTCGGAACCGTGCCAGATCAGATCGGCGACGCTATCGAATTTGGGATCGCAGACGGCGGAATCACGGATTCCACGATAGGCGTTGCCATTTGGGTCGAGTGGGAACGAACGTTTAATGAAGGAATTATTGTATTGTTCGTTAGCGGAATAGGAACCGAAGGAGTTTCCGTTGCCGGAGGAGAGAGACATCAGGTTAGTGCTGTTGACGCGAACTTGGACGGGGCGGGCATCGGGCATGGGCACTCCAGCGGTTCTGAAGATAGCACTGCCTAGCACTTGGGAGTAGGCATACTGAGAATTGAGGTTGATGCCGAGTTGGTTTTTCCAAGGACGATCCGAGGGGACATTCACGTGGTAGTTGTTGGGGCTTGCGGTACGACTCCCATGGCCGCGGTTGCAAACGCTGGCGTTGTAACGTAACTGAGTGGTGGTTCCGCCGCTGACGATGCTATCTTGAGTGATCCACGTCGCGTTCATCGATGCGTCGCTGTCCGAGTCGGGACAACCCCTGCCGAGTGAATAAAGCTCAGCTCTTTCAGACTCCGTCATGATCAGGCGATAGATGGGTTGTGTCCCGGAGTAGGTGGTAGCATCGACTTGGTAGAGGAGGTTTGCCGTGCGGTTGGAATTCTCGGGGAGGATCGTGTGTGGGTAGGTTCTTTTTTGGTTTTTGTCGTCCTGAGCAGTGATAAAAAACTCGATCACAATCCCTTGGGCATGAGGTGGAATCGAAGTGGCGAACAGGCCATCAGCCGCGAGACCATCGTTGTGTGCACCGTCATCGAACATCCCCGATTGAGTGAAGGAAGCTTGGCCATCGACCCGCCAATGAAGATTCACCGTCAAACTTGTCGGGGTTTCGTCGATTACCCGGGTGCTAATGGTGACGGGGTCTGAGGGTCGTGGCAGAATCGGAACATGACGGACCGAACCGATGAGGGGAGCGGCATTGGTGGAGGCCACGGAGTTGGGTTGACCGGGAGTCGGTTGATTGTCTCGGCTCGAGGCCCAATTGAGCGGGTGATCGAGGTCCATTCCCGGATTCACCAGTTCAAGGGAAGCTCCGGCACCGTCATGTGGCGCGAGCCATTCCCAGCCGCGATGATCATACATTTCTGCACCCATCACGCGAATCGCCCAATCGCCTTCAGAATAAAAATCGAGGTGTTGAACTAGATTTCCTTGGGAATCGAAGAGATCAATGGTGTGGTTGAGGCGTCCGATCCATCCGGTGACGACAGGCTGAACGCTAGGATGGAGGGATTGAAAGGTTTCAGCATGGGCCGCAATGGCTAAAAAACCAAAGGCAGGAAGAATGGTAGGAGTGGGAAATTGTAGGCTGACATCCTGAGACAATCGCCAGCCGCTCACATCTACAGGGGAATCGGATGAGTTATGAAGCTCGAGCCATTGTTCCAGCAGATTGGTTGAGGTGGGGTGATAGTGAATCTCGTTGATAACCACATCCCCTAGGGCCGAAAAGTTGGTGAGGAACAAGGCTAGGCCCCCAAAAAAACCCAAGGTTCTTTTCATAAAATGAAACGGCATTAAACCAAATGAGGGCGACATTGGAGACCCCATGAACCCAGCATACCCTCAAAAAACGAATAATTAAAGCAGATCTGATGCCGAGCCAACACTCGAAGCCGATGGGTATAAGTAGGGAAGGGAGAAATCTGGTCGATCCGACTCTAACGTTTTCAACAGCTTCGATATAGTGCTTCACAAACTGAGGCAATTGATTACAGTCAGCCATCAGAAACCTAGGAGGCGTCGGTTTTTAAAGAGTTGAAGGTTGAATCAATGAACAGCGAGAAACTACCGATCAGTGCGTTCATTATTTGTCAGGACGAGGAACAATATCTTGCCAATTGCATCCACACCTTGGTGCAGTGCAAAGAGATAATCATCGTTGATTCAGGTTCCAAAGATGGTACAGCTTCATTGGTGAAGAGGTTTCAAGACGAGGGATGGCCCATCAGGTTTATCTTTCAAAAGTGGCTTGGCTATGCAGGGCAAAAACAATTCGCGATGGATCAATGCACTGAGCCGTGGCTGTTGAATATTGACGCTGACGAGCGACTTGACGAAGAGTTTCGATCTGTTTTGCCGCAGTTGCTGAAAGCTCCGGAAAAAATTGTTGCTTGGAGGTTACGCCGCCGGCCTTACTTGATCGGATTTGGTTACACCCCAAAATTTGTTTACGAACGTGCAAATCTACGATTGGTGAGGAAAGGCGAAGGGAAATACGATTTAACCCAACGAGTGCACGAAGGGATTGTGCCCACTGGCACGGTTAAAAATGCACCAAGAGGCAGCTTATTGCACTTTCGACCGATACCGATCGACGAGCAGATCTTAAAGGAGAACAAGTATTCGGCGTTGAAAGCACAGCAAATTGTTGACGCTGGGAAAAGGCCGAGATTAATGCGTTTAGTGTTTAACCCATTTGTTTATTTTTTTCGGCTTTATTTACATCATCGAATGTTCTTGTGTGGATTTCCGGGGTTGATTCAAGCAGCGACAGGGAGCATGTATTCATTTCTAACGGAGGCTAAAATCTATCAACGTTGGGCTTTGGTCCAGAATCTGCCAAAGGATGATCTGAACGGGGAATTGCTATGAAGTTATTCCATTTTCATTTTGGAAAAGATGGAGGCGCGGAACGGTTCTTCGTAAACTTAGTAAACGCATTGCAGGAACGCGGCGTTGAACAAACGGCGTTTATTCGTCCGGATCGAAAGTGGCGTCCAGAGATCGACTCGCGCATCGAACTGCATGAAGGAGTTTGGCGTCGATTATCCCTGTCCCGTTTCTTCTTGGAAGCGAAATTGAAACGTCTGCTTAAAGAGCACCGCCCAGACGGATTAATGGGGTGGATGCCTCGCGGGGCTCGCTTTACCCCGGCTTGGCCGCATTGCTTGAAGATTGCCCGGTTAGGAGATTATCCCCCGCACTTGGATTATTTCAGGAACAGCGATGTGCTGGTTTGTAATTCGCCGGACATCGGCCGACGGGTGCAGAAACTCGGCTGGAAACGTCGAGTTGAGATCATCTCGAATTTCACCTCAATTCAGCAGGAACCGCCTATTGATCGTGCATCCGTTAACACTCCATCCAATGCATTTGTCGTCCTGGGGATTGGGCGGTTGGTGCGCCGCAAAGGGTTCCATACCTTGATCGAGGCAATTAAGGGATTGCCGAACGCTTACCTCTGGCTGGTGGGCGAAGGGGAAGAGCAGGAGAAGCTGGAAAACTCGGCCAAAGAACTGAGGGTGGTTGATCGGTGTCGATTTTTGGGATGGCGACAGAATCCTGCACCATTTTTCGCGGCAAGCGATGTGTTCTGTTTGCCTTCGATTCATGAACCGTTGGGCAATGTAATCCTCGAGGCTTGGAGCTCCAGCAAACCGGTTGTGTCTTCGCAGTCAGAGGGGCCGACGTGGATGATTCGAAATGGTGTCGATGGCCTTCTCTTCAGTATTGGGGACGTGCAAGGTTTGACGCTGGCATTGAGAAGGCTGCAGGCGAACCCCGCACTCGCCGCAGCATTGGTGTGCGGCGGGCGCAAAACATTGGAGACTAGGTTCTCAGAACAGAGTGTCTGCGACTCCTACATAAACCTTTTTAAGCGCGGGCTGCCAAAGGATTGAAATGTCATCTCTACTTCGGAATCTGAAAATGCACTTTCGCCGGTTGGTGAACCGGGAGACTATAACGATTGATGGAGTAATCGTTACGACCGATCCGAAAGTTGTGAACAAGGCGGTAAGGGACGGATTGTTCAAGGAAAAGTATGAGGAACCCGAACGCATTTTGGTTAGAGACTCACTAAAAAATGGAGATCGTGTGCTTGAGGTCGGTGGGGGTGTCGGTTTTGTAAGTTTGTTGTGCGCAAAGATTTGCGGTGCGGAGAACCTTCTCATTTATGAAGCCAATCCGGCGATGGCTCCATTGATCGAAAAAAACTTCGGGCTCAACGGGCTCGCACCAAATCTTCGTTCCAGAGCCATCACTGCCAAGGGTGATGAGGTCTCCTTCTTCATGTGTGACAACATCATCTCCTCAAGTCTATACGAGCGGGAAGGTAGCATCGCGCAAAAAATTCCTGCCGACGCTTTCGACACGGTGATTCAAGAATGGAAACCAACCGCACTTGTCATGGACGTGGAGGGAGCGGAGGTAGATATCTTAACAAGTTCAAACCTTGAGGGTTTGACGAAACTAATCCTCGAAAGCCACCCACATATCGTTGGTGACGAAGAAATCCAGAGATTAAAAAATCACCTAGCCAGAGTTGGCTTCCGCGAAGGCATAATTATCCACAACAGTTCATTTTTTTCGCGGCAGTGTTGATTGGGGATGAGAAACGACTGTGAAACCACCATTTCCATCGGGGTGTCCGCGACGTGTGGATCTAAGCCGTTTTGGATTGTGGTTTTGGTTCATCGGTTAACAGGCATGATTTTTGGAAGACGCCTTCCCTATTGGACCTCCGATTCACGAGCTGCGTATACCCATCTCCTTTAAGCCCTGATGATTGATGACTAATGAAAACCATCGAACTAACCATTGTTGCCACTCGAAGGCCGAAGCTTTTGCAATCAACCCTCAAGAGCTTCGACTCTCATGTGTTCCGTTTTTTTAATTTTTCAAGGGTAGCCATTAATATAGACCCTATTCGAGGGGACGATCAGGATCTCAACGAATGCATCAAGTTGATGAACGATACTTTTCATGAACCAGTCATCCTGACGCCTCAAAAACCAGGTCATTGTGCTGCTGTGAAACGCCTGTGGAGTGGTTCGCAGTCTGATTTCATTCTACATTTAAAAGCGATTGGAATGTAACGGAAGCTGTTGACGAATCGGTATTAGATCTTTTTACCGATCCTTCGGTTGCTCAGGTTTCGTTGATGTGCAAAACGAAGAACTGGGACGTATCTAAGAAGGGACATCACCATTTTGATAAACGACGGCTGAAACTATTTGGTTTCCTCCCCCTCCCTTGGCGTAAAAGGATTCCCCAATTCACCGTCTCTCCCTCTTTCTTGAGAGGCAGTTTTGCTCGGAGGTGGAGTAGTTTGATGGATGAGAAACTGGATCCTGAAAAGCAAACCCATAAGGGGTTTAATCATCAGCTAGAATCTTTTGTTAAGCTCTGGGTGAACTATTTATATACAGGCAAAACCAATTATCATGTCGTTCGGGATATTGGGGCCGAATGGACAGCCAACAATAGGATCAAAAAAAGTTCGTGTCGGGTAAAACAGCCTGGTTCCAAGAGCCTGCGGATAAACAGGATGCTCGTTAACCAAGGTTCGAGGGGGTAGCGTAAAGAATATTGTGTAAAAGGTTAAAGCGGGCGTGAACTCCAGTGGGTGTTCATTCGATTAAAAACGCTGAAAAGGATTCTTTCACAGGACTGACGGGTCGTAAAGCTGCACATGGTTCTGATGCGTCTCC
>SXQI01000120.1 GCA_005793025.1 Verrucomicrobiales bacterium | reverse complement strand
CGTGCGGAACGTTATTTTCTCTCAGAAAACATGATTGGGTTTATCATTAAGAAGCTGATCGGCTCTAAAAACGACCGCGAAGTGAAGCGGATGCGTCCGGTTGTGGCCAAGATCAACGAGATCGAGGCGGGCCTCCAGTCGTTATCGGATGAGGAACTCCGTGGGAAAACGGCCGCATGGCAGGAACAGCTGGGGAAAATCCAAGACAACACTGAATTGGCCGCAAAGCTTCAGGAGATCATGCCGGAAGCGTTTGCCGTGGTCAAAAATGCCTGCCGCCGCCTTTGTGGCAAGGATATCATGGTGCGGGATCGTCCGCTCCGTTGGGAGATGGTTCCGTTTGATGTGCAGTTGATCGGTGGCATGGGCCTGCATCTGGGGAAGATCGCCGAAATGGCGACAGGCGAAGGTAAGACCTTGGTGGCAACGTTGCCTACTTACCTGAACGCGCTTACCGGTCGTGGGGTGCATGTCGTCACGGTGAATGATTACCTTGCCGCACGTGACAGCGAGTGGATGGGGGCTGTTTACCGATTTTTGGGTCTGAGTGTGGGTTGCATTCTCCATGATCAATCGCCTCAAGTGCGACGAGAGCAATATTTCTGCGATATCACTTACGGCACGAATGCCGAGTTTGGATTTGATTACCTTCGCGACAACGGCATGGCAACGCGTGCCGAGGAACAAGTCCAACGCGGTCACTACTTCGCCATTGTGGACGAAGTGGACTCGATCCTCATCGACGAAGCGCGAACTCCGTTGATCATCAGCGGGCCGGCGGTGGTGCATACCGAGCAGAAATTCACGGAACTCAAGCCTTCGGTGGAAGCCTTGGTTCGAGCCCAACAAAAGCTCTGCCAACGGTTCTTGGATGAGGCCGCTGTTCTCATCAAAAAACGTGAACCCGAACCCGGAGCCAACGTGGTCGCGGATCCTGAAACAGAACGCGAGATTGGCCTATTACTTTACAAAGTGAAGATCGGCCAACCCCGTTCCGAGGGGTTGTTGAAAGTTTGCGAAGATCCCGCCAACCTGCGGCGGTTGAATCAGGCTGAGTTGGATTTGCACGCGGACCAGACTAAAAAACTGCTCTACGAACAAAAGGAACTGCTGTTTTTCGCGATGGATGAAAAATCGCGCGAGGCGGATTTAACCGAAAAAGGTCGTGCCCACATTAGCCCCAACGATCCAGATGCGTTCGTGTTGCCGGATTTGATCACGGGTTTTCACGAAATTGATCATGGCCCAGAACCTGATCCACGCAAACGCCTTGAGGTCAAAGGCCGTCTCCAAGCTGAGTTTGAAGAAAAATCGCAGCGGATCCACAGCATGGCCCAGTTGCTAAAGGCTTACTGCCTGTATCAGTTGGATGTGCAGTATGTGGTGCAGGAAAACAAGGTCGTTATCGTCGATGAAAACACAGGCCGATTGATGACTGGCCGCCGTTGGTCTGATGGGTTGCATGCGGCAGTCGAAGCCAAGGAAGGGGTCGAAATCGAGCGCGAGACGCAGACGTTCGCTACGATCACGATTCAAAATTATTTCCGCCTTTACCTCAAACTCGCGGGCATGACCGGCACAGCAGAAACTGAAGCCGCCGAGTTTTTTGATATTTACAAACTAGGGGTGATGACCGTCCCCACGAATCGAGTTGTGGCCCGAAAGGATCGTCATGACACGGTGTATAAAACTCGACGCGAGAAATATGCAGCTGTGGTGCGGGAGATCAAAGAAGTCCATGCTCAAGGTCGCCCCATGCTCGTGGGCACCATTTCGGTCGAAGTCAGTGAGTTGTTAGGACGAATGCTTAAAAAAGAAGGGATCGTCCACTCCGTCCTGAACGCGAAATTTCATCAACAAGAGGCCGAAATTGTGGCACGAGCTGGGCAACGAGGCTCGGTGACGATCGCGACCAACATGGCAGGACGCGGCACGGATATCAAGCTAGGCCCCGGCGTCAATGAGTTGGGAGGGCTCCATGTCATCGCAACCGAACGGCACGAAGCACGGCGTATTGATCGACAATTGCGCGGGCGATGTGCTCGCCAAGGAGATGCCGGTTCTTCACATTTCTTCATCTCGCTGGAAGACGATTTGATGCGGCTTTTCGGATCAGATCGCTTGGTAAAAGTCATGGAGCGTGTCGGCCTTGAGGAGAACCAAGAGCTTGAACATCCTCTGCTGAATCGATCGATCGAAAGCGCACAAAAACGAGTCGAGCAACACAATTTCCAGCAACGCAAACGCACGTTGGAATTCGATGATGTGATGAACAAACAGCGCGAAGTCATTTACGGCTTCCGCAATGAGATTCTTCACTGTGACGATGTTCAAGATCGGTTGATGGATGTGATGGAAGAAGTCGTGATCCAGAAAATCACTGACCTCACCGCCCCCGATCAACCGGCTGAAGACTGGAATCTTCGAGCCTTATCCGACTGGGTCAACCTGACCTTTCCTCTCGGGATGCCAGAGGATGAAATCGTGAAAGCGGCCAATGAGGGCCAAGAGCTGCCGGTCGTGGGCTCCGCTTTTGAAGGATTGAGCGCGGCACAGTTCTCCGCCTGCGTTTTCATCGCCACGAGCGTCCGAAATGCCTATCAGTTGAAGATCAGTTTTGAGAACGCGACGGCCCTAAAAGCTCTCGAACGATACACGATTCTTAGCGCGATTGATAAACTCTGGCAGGAACACCTCTATTCGATGGATAGCCTGCGTAACAGCATTTACCTCCGCCAATATGGTCAACGGGACCCGTTGATCGAATATAAAGCCGAGGCCTTCAAGATTTTCGAAGAATTGATGGTCAGCATCAAAACTGAGATTTGCCGCAATATATTCCTGAGTGCATCGAGCCTGATGGCGTTTCAACAGTTTTTACAAAACTTGCCCCAACGGACCGAACATCAGGCAACCAGTGCTTTCAGCAGCAGTTCAACCAATGCAGGGGGCGACATGGTGGCCGAGGCGAGCGAAGCAGTTTCCAAAGCCACACCCGTGCGCTCAGGCCCAAAGGTTGGACGGAACGATCCGTGCCCCTGCCAATCCGGAAAAAAATATAAACAATGCTGCGGTAAGAACGGCTGAACCAGTAACCAATTTTTGGTTTGTCCAATGCAGCATAGATCCAAACCATCAATTACGAGCCACAACTTTCTCCTCTTCTTAGCCAAAAAACTGCGGACGTCCTCAGTTTGGCTTTTCAACCCGTAGTCTGCCAGTGGGCGGTTTGCTGAAAAGCGTCCTCCACAGGTGGTTTTTCGGCGGAGGGGCCCCAATTTTCACAATATCCACAAAACCACCCTCGCCTTTAGTTTTGGAAATTGGACCAGAGTAAAAAGATGCGTTTTTAAACAGTGCGATCGGTTTTGGCGGGTTCAGGGCTCCATACCCGAAAGCAAGGATGTTGACCTCGTTTGCGTGTTCGCTGAGGTAGCTCTGAAGGTTTAGAGCTGTGCTGCTCGAAATGTAGTCTGCCAAGACATCTTGAATGAGCCATAGTGTCTTAGCGTTCCATGCGAGAGCCACTTGTGATTTAACTATTAATTGGCTTACCATTCGTGCCCAAACTTGACGGTAGTTAATCCCTGGCCCTTTATGATGATCCCCCCTCAGTATTGCGTCCTCAAACGCCATCGCAATTTGGGTTCGGTGTTCTTTATTTCCACCTGAAGTGCTTGATGTCATTATTTCGACAAACACCACCGGATCGTTAGGGAAATCATCAATCCAAAGATTTCCTCCCCGGCTGGCCAAGGTAAAGCCGTTGTTTTCAGCCTTTTTTTTGCAATCGTTGAGGGAAAAGCCGGTGATTGCTTGAATTTCTTGGATCTGTTTAGATGCGGAACCTGCAATGACGTAATCAAATGTATAATCGAAGTACTTCTCCTCCTCCGCAGCGTTTGCTGTCGCGACCTTCATCTTAACTTCCGACCAAGCACGATAACACCCTGTTGGCAACTCCGAACGAACCGCAAGCTTGTTTCTAACAAATGACTGATTGGCTGACTCAATGCTGGAGCGAAGACTCAGGAGTCGGCGGGGGCAAACAATCCATGGTTGTGCAGATTCTTTAATCGATAATGAGCAGACACCTGCTTGAACCCTCGTCATGCCGGGGAAAATTTTCTGCAATGCAGGGTGGTCGCGCAGCGTGATCGCCGACATTTGGCGGTTGCCACCGCCGTCACAAGTTGCTCCCATGAATGGACAATGGGCCATTGATAGATTCTTTTGTGCCTCGGGTGTCCACGCATCCCGTCGGTAACCAAAAAGTTCAAAGATTTTGCTCATCAAGGTAACTCATTATCTGCGTTGCAAAGGCGCGGGCAAGTGGAGGTGGAACTGAGTTAGCGACCTGCCTATGTTGATCCAAGTCGCGTACTGTCCCGGTTCTCGAACGGATTGGGCCGAGTAGCCTGTAGGAATCAGGATACCCATGAATTCGCATGCACTCGCGAGGCGTCAGATAGCGATCCTCTGTCGGGTGGTAGAATATCTCTCCGCAGCGCAGCGTATTTGCGGGTCGCCCCCTATGCATTCGCAGATATTTTGTCGTATCTTTTGGAGTCAGTCCTCTCCTAATTTCCAAGCTCACACGCGTCTGCGCTGCCAAATAGGATCCCTCTGGAACCTGATGAATTCGCTCACGATCGCGTGCTGGCGTAACATCCACATGACTGTCGATAGTGTCATATTGTGTTGTACCTTTGATTTTAGGTGCCGGTGTTCCAAGACCATCTATTACTTTTCCAACCGTAAGGTAGGGTTCTAAAAAAAAGAGCCCATTACAGTCCTCTGGGGCCCCATGAAGACGCTCTGGAAAGGTGAATCCGTTATGCCCTCGGGTGGCAACAACGAAAAGACGCTCCCTCAATTGTGCGACTCCGAAATCAGCAGCTAGGACAACACGCCACTTTGGAACGTACTGGATCGATTCGATGTCTTTAAGGAAAACCTCGAATACTTCCCCACGGCATCCATTCTTGCCTTTGGCGGAAAGTAGCCCTTTAACTTGTTCCATTAATACTATTTTAGGCTTAAATACTTTGGCAAACCGGGCCATTTCGAACAAAAGAAGACCTCGCTCGTCATTTAAGCCGTTTTGCTTGCCGGCTAGTGAAAATGATTGGCAAGGGGGCCCGCCAAAAAGTAGATCCAATTCGCCCACATTGATTCCCAACTCACGCATCAAACTCATTGGGTCGACCTTGCGTATGTCTGCCTCAACGACACGAGTCCCCCATTCCTCTCGCTCGGTTGCAGCACGCAAAGTTCTACATGCCTGCTTATCGGATTCCACTTCGGCAAGAACCTTGAACCCGGATTGGCGTACTCCTATATCCATTCCGCCTGCCCCTGAAAAAAGACTGAGAGCGATTCGTTTACTGCTCATTCGCAAAACTTTTTATTCGAACCTAGCTTATGCATGTTGCTGTCCTGCGCCGAGGCAATTATTGCCTCAGTGGACTAATGTTATGTTATTAGGAGTGCTGACGAAATTCGTTGAAATTGAATTCAGGAGATCGTCTAAGATGGATCAGTGGGTTGATTGAAGTTTCCAAATTATAGAATGATCAGTTTATTAGAATCTTTCATTGCGTTTTCTGGGGATCACTAGGTGAGCCAGGGGGAATCGTTACCCACGAGGACGAAATCCTGAAATCCTAGAACAATAATTGGTGCTACCGGAGTTGATTTCAATGAGATTCCTTTTATTGTGATCTTTTGCGAGTCCACCGAGTCATTGCCGATTGTTTATTTTAAAAACGGCATTTGAACTCCCGTTGTCATTGGAGGTCATTCCCCAGTCTGAAATCCAATTGCTCCGCCGTTCACTTCTTGGATTACAATTAATTCTTCAGCAAAGTGCTGGAATACGAACCATACCTCCGATTCTAGGAGGTCCAAGTGCCGCATTTAGGTTTATTCCCTCCAAACGCACGAAGACTACGGAAAAATCAAAATGAAGGGATTCCATTTCACCTGACGGGAGAATTGACAGACGACCCCTCCCGTGGTAAGTCTAAGTCCAGCAGCCTAATTCCGGCTTGAACAAGCTAGAAACGGGGGAACCAAAGTTTTGAGATCTTATCAGAACAGGGGCGAACGCCTCCGACTCAGTCGGGCGGCGAGGTCACTTTCAAGACCTAGCCCGTCAGCTAACCTCGTCGGCGAATGAAAGGGCAATCCCCGGAACCGCTTACGCGTCTTCCGCGATTCCCAACCAAACCTAGTGACTTTTCGCGAACCAATAACGGGGCGTAGCAAGTCGTGTTTGGAGTCTTTGTCGCGCGAATATGAAATCAAACAGTAGCGGTCGCGGGGATGGTTACCTGCTCACCCTTGTTGTCGGTGCGTTGGGTGTGGTTTACGGCGATATCGGAACCAGCCCCCTTTACGCATTGAAGGAATGTTTCGGTGGGAAGCACCCACTCCCGGTGAACCATCTCAACGTGCTGGGTGTCATCTCGCTGATCCTTTGGTCGCTCACGTTGATTGTTGCGATCAAATACCTCACCTTTGTCATGCGGGCGAACAACAAAGGGGAAGGTGGCATTCTTTCGCTGTTATCGTTGGCGTTTCCAAACCGACACCATCGCAAAAAGCACTTAGGACGAGCCGCAATGATCGCACTCGGAGTATTCGGCGCCGCTTTACTCTATGGTGATGGGATGATCACCCCCGCCATCTCGGTCCTCAGTGCGGTAGAAGGATTGAACGTCGCCACAGATCGTCTGGAACACTACATCCTTCCCATCACGATCGTGATTCTAGTCGGTCTGTTTACCATTCAGCGATCGGGAACCGGGATGATGGGGAAGATTTTTGGCCCAGTGATGGCGATTTGGTTTTTGGTCTTGGCTGTGCTTGGCATCAGCAATATCTGGGCTTCCCCCGAAATCCTTTCCGCCTTCAACCCTGTCTATGCGGCTCGTTTTCTGATGAGCAACGGCTGGCTTGCATTCGTCGTCTTAGGATCCGTGTTCCTCTGCGTAACGGGTGCGGAAGCTCTTTATGCGGATATGGGTCATTTTGGACGTCGTCCAATCCAATTGGCTTGGTTTTCAATGGTCATGCCAGCCCTAATGCTCAATTACCTCGGGCAAGGTGCATTGCTGCTCCACGATCCTAAGGCGGCCGAGAACCCATTTTATATGATGGCCCCCACTTGGTCTATTTATCCCCTAGTCATTCTCGCGACAATGGCAACGGTCATTGCCTCGCAGGCTCTAATCTCTGGGGCCTTTTCACTCACGATGCAAGCGATCCAAATGGGTTATATCCCGCGGCTCGAAATCGATCATACCTCCTCACAAGAACGCGGCCAGGTTTACATGCCACGAATTAACTGGCTGTTGATGTTCTCGTGCATCGGGTTAGTGATCGGCTTCCGAACCTCGACAAATCTCGCGGGTGCCTACGGGATCGCGGTCACGCTAACGATGGTAATCACCACCCTGCTCTTTTACTACGCCGCTCGACGCCTCTGGGGATGGGGTGCTTGGAAAACTGGAATCCTTTGCGGACTATTCCTCGTGATTGAAGTTACGTTTGCTGCTGCCAATTTTCTAAAAGTGTGGCACGGAGGTTGGTTTCCCCTCCTCGTTGGCCTAATCCTCTTTACGCTCATGGCAACATGGAAAACTGGCCGACGCCTCCTCGGCGAACGTCTCCGCGCCGCCTCGTTGCCGTTCAGCCTTTTTCTCGAAGACGTCAAAGCCAACCCGCCAGTTCGCGTCAGTGGAACCGCAATCTTTCTCGCAGGGAATCCAGACGGGACGCCTCTGGCTTTGTTGCATAATTTGAAGCACAATAAAGTTCTCCATCAACGGGTCATACTTCTCACCGTTTCCACAGCGGACGTCCCCCACGTTGACCCATCCCTTAGGGCCGAGGTGGAACAACTTGCCGAAGGTTTTTATCGGGTTAAGGGCAGTTACGGATTCATGGAGGATCCCAGCGTCCCTGAGATTTTGGAGCATTGCAAAACGAAGGGGCTAATTTGTGAACCCGAGAAATCGACCTTTTTCTTGAGTCGAGAATCCATCATCCCCACCTCTAAGAAAGGCATGTGGATTTGGCGCGAAGCATTGTTTGCACTCATCTCACGCAACGCACAACCTGCGACGGCATTCTTCCGGCTTCCCGCGAATCGCGTCGTGGAACTCGGGATGCAGGTTGAGATTTAGTAAGTCAGAAAGCCTGCGGTGTGGGGAGCCATTTAAGCAGTAACCAAAGCTGAAAAGCAGTGAGGGCGACCATGAACAACCACGCCATCCCTTCCCTGATCGCTAATCCCGGCTGATGCGCTGCCGCCAACCAAAACCGCAGCTTCGCACTCCCCAATTCGAGGAGATCCCCATTCCGCAGACGACCAGAATCGGAGCGTTCAGAGTTCACCAAAAGCAGTGCAGATTCGGGAACCTGATAGTGATATCCCTCGTCCCGGAGTGTGATGGTAATGTGATGATCCCAAACCCCCAGATCGGGTAACCGTAAGTCGTCATCAGCAGCCCGACCAACTCTCAACGGAAAGCGGCCAGTCTGATAATTCAGACCGGCCGCTTTTCCCTGCAAAACTTGGAGATTAATCACCGAAAACCGTTCAATACAAACTTCGTCGAACTCGGATCTTATCCCCGGGATAAACGGGGAAATCAAATTTGGCATCGTCCAAAGCCTTCTTGCAATTCACGATGATGCGTTCGCCGTTTAATCGCGTAAGCTCGACATTTTTACGGCTGGCAAAATCAGTGAAATCACCTGCGGCTTGAATCGCCTTGGTAACCGTCACATCACCTGCATAGAGAACCCGGCCCGGGGTTCGAACTTCGCCACCCACATAAAAATGGCGATCCTCAGTCTTCACGATCACGGTCAGACGTTTGAAGTATTTTGGAACTAAGGCTTTCTGAATCGCGTCCGAAATCTGACTCTTCGTTTTTCCAGCAGCCACCACACTTTCATTGAATGGCAACGAAATCGTGCCATCGTCATGAATGTTTTGGGTGATCGGTGCGGGCGGGGTGCTCACATCGGTAAACTCGATCGTGAGTTTTTCGCTGACTTGAAGGGTCTCGCCGGTCAGCTTTAACGTCGCCGCCGGTGGGTTTCCAGCAGGCTTGACGGCTTCATCAGCGGCACGAAGGTTGAGGGAGCCTAGCGCAATCAGGCTCACAAGGATCAACCAACGCGGCATTGTAAACTTTTTCATGATACTGGGATTACTCTGGAACAGGTCTATCGATCAAAACTTTTGTTTGATTTCCACGGGAGGTTCAGTTTTTTCGTCGGGTTTCTTAGAACTCTTTTTCTTCGACCCTTCGTAACTGTCGCCATACTTATCACCGTACTTATCACCATACTTATCCCCGGCGTCATGTTTGGAATAGTAATCGTAATAATAGCCGCTGTAATAGTAATAATAGCTGTCTTGAGAAATATTGATGTTGTTCAACACAACACCGATCAAATTGCCCCCGACCTTGTCGACCATCTGCTTCGCCCTGACAGTCATGACCTCAGGATACTTCCGATACTGAATGACCAACAAAGCGATATCAACCTCACTGCAGAGGATCGAGGCGTCGCTGACACCCATGATCGGAGGCGAGTCGAAGAAGACAAAGTCATAGCGTTCTTTTGAGATCGCGATGAACTGACGCATCTGGGCTGAGCTCAGAACTCCCAAAGAACTGCTAGGCAGTTTACCGGATGGAAGGAAATCAAGGGTTGGAACTGGAGTTCGTTGAACGACTTCTTCCAAGGTGTTCTGTTTGAGCAAATAATTCGTCAACCCGATCGAGTTAGAGAGGTTTAAAATTTTATGAAGGCTGGGACGTCTCAAGTCAGAATCGACCAGCAGGACTCGAGCACCATTTTGAGCGAAAACAACGGAAAGGTTAAAAATCGTCGTGGATTTTCCTTCACCGGCACCACCGCTAACCACTGTAATGGTGTTCGCTTTCTGGTCCGTTCGGCCGAAGAGCAAGTTGGTCCGCAACACACGATACGCCTCGGCATGCGGACTATCCGCACCCTCTTCAAGCAAAGATCCAACGTTTTGTGGAATGACTCCCAACACTGCCGAGTGGAGAGCCCGCTCCACGTCGTCGATGGTCTTCACGCTGGTATCAAGATATTCGATGAAGAACGCGAGACCGAAGCCGATAATAAGACCGAAAATTACTCCTAACGTAATGTTCAATGGAACATTGGGACGAACGGCTTTTTCGTCGGGTTTGGCTCGGTTGACGATATCTACCATGCCGTTCTTTGGAATCTTGTCGTCCACCGTCTCTTGGAGAATTCTGAGGAAGATGGTTTCACGAATCTTATTCTCGGTTTCAAGGTCACGTTTGGCGGCGAAGTAAGGCCGATAGTTCTCCATCTTGATACCGTCCTGCTTCTTAGCATCCGATACCGCCTTCTCCAATTCGTCTAAAACCGATTTGGAACGGTTCATGGTGACTTGGACGCCTCGCAAGACACCATCAATACGATCCTCAATTTGCTGGTTTAACTTGGCAGCAATCGCGGTCAGTTTTTGGATCTCTGGGTGTTCATCCGAATAATCTTTCCTCGATTGAGCCAACTGTTGCTCAGTTTTCGCGAGGTCGCGTAAGTGCGCACTGAGGGCCTCATCGGGTGCTGCTACAGGGATGACCCGGCGGAGTTCCATCCTGTTCATTCCCGACAATTCATCGTGGAGCGTTTTACTCTGAGCAAATATCTGCTTT
>SXQI01000119.1 GCA_005793025.1 Verrucomicrobiales bacterium | reverse complement strand
GAATTCGTGGCAATGGTGACACTCTGGGGGTGGTGCAAGCGAATCCAGCGATACGAATCATTTTGGCGGATGATCATCCGGTGGTCCGTGAGGGGTTACGAATGTTGCTCCCGCAGTGTGGCCCTGTGGAGATTATCGGTGAAGCAGAAAATGGCCGTTTGTTGCTGGCGTTGGTGGAGGAATTGCATCCGGATGTGGTGTTGTTGGACATCAAGATGCCGGAGATGAATGGGATCGAGGTGATGGAACTTCTGGCCGTCGATTATCCTCACGTGAAGGTGTTGGTGCTCTCCATGTATGATAACCCGGAGTATGTGCGGCGTTTGGTGAAAGCGGGTTGCCGTGGTTATATGCTGAAGGATAGTCCACCGCAGGAGATGACGAATGCGGTGGAGAGGATTCATCAGGGTGAATTGTATTTTAGTAACGTCCTTGTTCCCGCATTGGTTCAGTCGGAGTTGTTCCTGATTGGTGCCGCACAGAATGATTTGACGGAACGTGAGCGGGAAGTGCTGGTTCACATTGCGAATGGTTTAAGTAATAAGGCGATCGGTGAGGATCTGGGGATGTCCACCCGCACCGCTGAGAAACACCGGGAGCATGTGATGAAGAAGACGGGGTGCGCGAATGTGGCGCAGGTGGTGCGGTTCGCGATAAGTAAAGGTTATGTCCAACCCGAGTAAGTGCGATTCTGTGAACGCGTTTCATTGGTCGGTGTTGGTGTTGTTAGGGGTTGGGTGGATCACGCAAGCGATCTCCTTAACAGTGAATCCATGGCAAGTTTCGGAAGGTGTTGAGAAAACCGCCGTAGTGGCGGAGGTGGAGGATCCGGCTTCTGGGGATGTGCCGTTGAGGTTTCTGACGGGAATGACTCAGGATCTACTGGGCCGTGATCCGTCGGAGGTGGAACGGGTGGTTCTGGCGGGGACGGAGAGCACGGCGAGAGTGAGGGCCGGCGCGGCGTTGGCATTAGTGAATTCAATACCCGCACGCACTGCGGTGGTGAGGGCTGTTTACCAGCAATATTTGAGACGTGATGTTCTGGCATCGGAGTTAACGTGGATCATGCGTCAATCGGCTGCGGGGATGTCGAGGGATGAGTTGATTGTCCAGCTTCTCGTATCGGCGGAATATTTAGTGAACCGCACGACGGCGACTGCGTATGCGAATGCAGTTTATCCGGATCTTCTGGGTCGGCCATCCACCGCTACGGAGAGGACAGACCTACAAACCTTTCTGAATCAAGGGGGAAAACTGGATGCTTTTGTGCGGTCACTCCAGCAGACCTCGGAGTATCGTCAACGGGTTTTGGATCAAGCTGCGGTGAGGTTCCTCGGTCATCCGTGGAGTGACCCATGGGTAGCGAGCGCAGATTATCTGGAGATCCTGACTTTGAACCTACCGCTGGAGGAGTTATGGGCGGAGTTGCTAGCTTCGGAAGAGTTCTACAAAAGGTCTGGTGGGAGTTTGCCTCGATGGCTCGATGCGGCGGCGTTAGAGCTCGGGACGGTGGTTGGGCGACCGACGTCGTTATTACTCGCGCTTGATCCGTCATTGGGACGGGCGGGGCGTGCGTATAGCATCATGCAAGGAAAGGAGTTTTTCTTCACTCAATTGAATTTGAATTATGCGATGTATCTAGGTCGCACCCCGACAGCAGCGGAGACCAATGCTTGGGTCAACCAATGTGGGGTTCCATTCGCATTGGAAACGATGCGAGGGGTTCTGCTTGGCTCGAGCGAATATTTTACTCGGTCTGGCTCGGTCTATGGGTTGGGCCAGTCACTTTATCTTGGATTATTGGGACGCACCCCGACAGCAGCGGAGAGAACGGAGCTTCAGAACCATCTCAACGCGGGTGGGACGCGGGAGCGTTACGCAAGGTTGCTGATGCAGACCACGGAATACCGGGAAACTTATGTCAGGGATTTGTTCCGAAAAACATTCGTCGTAGCTCCAACGACCAATCAGGTAGCGGAACTAGCGGGGTTGTTGGCTGCGGGTCAGAGCGAGTCACAGATGCAGGCGCATTTGTTTGGTTCATTCGAGTATGCGGAAAGGGCACGAACCAATTACCTCACCACTAATGTGGTAAAGCAGTTGCATCAAGATTTGCTGGGCCGCAATCCACTGAAGCAAGCAGAGCTCGATACGGTTCCATCTTCGAGTCGGACGAGGGAAATGGTGGTGAGGAGTGTTTTGAGCTCGGAGGCGTATTTCAAAGTGTTGGTTCCCAGTTACTACCAGACGTATCTCGGTCGAGTGCCGACGACGAACGAGGTTTCCGGGTGGCGGTCTGACTTTTATGCAGGGCGACTTCCGGAGTCTCTTCAAACGCGTTTGCTGGGATCGGTTGAGTATTACAATCGGACCGGAGGAAAAAAAGACGTCTATCTAACGAACCTTTCCAACGTGTTGCTAGGCGTGCCATTGGACGATGGGTTGCGAAGGCTCTGGACAAACAACCTAAACGCGGGGGGTGATCTTTCCAAATTGGTGACCACCGTGCTAGCCGCGAACACGTCGCAAAAGGCTCGTGTGAACAAGTTGTCGAAGCAATTCCTTGGGCGTGGAGTGGATGGGCCGGAATTAGCGCGGTGGTTGGTCAGGCAGAAGTTGGGATGGAACTATCACGAGATTCTGACGGATTTGTTGGCCTCGGATGAGTATTACGAAAAGTTGGGGGGTGCGCCGGAAGTGTTCTGCGATCAGTTGGGCGCGGCATTGTTGGGAAGCACGAATGCAATGTTGCGAGCGCAATTATTGCCTGATCTAGTGAGGATCAATCCAGCGCACGGGTTGGCTCTTCGGGTTGCGGGTGCGAGCAGCGAATTCTTTCTTCAAGTAGCTCCCCAGTTTTATCCGCTCTGGTTAGGTCGTAAGGCGACAACGAATGAGATGAACAGCCTGAGCGTGATGTGGACGAACAGAGCGACCTTGGAGGACGTGCAAATAATGATTCTGAGTTCGACGGAGTTGTATGCACGATGGGGTGGGACACCTTCAGGTTTTGTCAGCTCGTTCATTCGGGGAGTGCTGGATCGGAATTCAGTTCCTGCGGATTTGACAACCTATCAGAAAGAGCTGACCGATGGAGGAACCCGCGCAACGTATGTTGCCAAAATAATCGAAGGAGTGGATCGTCGCACATTGGTTTCCAAGGCTGGCTATAAATTATTGTTAAGACGTGAGGGGACGGATCGGGAGATCAAGGAGGCGGTTGCAGCTCTCATTGGGGGACAACGGTTGGAGCAATTGTGGGCTTGCATCGCAGCAACCCCAGAGTTTGGAGCCATAGTGCAGGATGACGTGGTGGCGGAGTTTTGGACTCGTCTCACAAGCCAAAGCCTGCCGGTGGCCTTAGCTCCCTTGCAGATCGCCGTTTACACCGGCTCGGCTGCAAGCGGTTTTCTGCCTACAGGACTGCTCGCGGGGCCGGAGTATTATCGGCACCGTGTGATCGGGTTCTATGCACAGCATCTGAAACGCAAGGCCACTGTTGCGGAACTGGATAAAGCAGCTTTGACCCAAACGAACGATTCTAGCTTGTTGGAGTTTGAGGCGAATTTGTTGGGAGCCGTGGAATTTTACCATCTCATGGGCTCAACCCCGACGGCTTGGGTTGACGCAGTTTACATGGCCCTTCTAGGCCGAGAGATCACAGAGTCGGAACGAAAGGTGTGGGTTCCGCAACTAACAGCGGGTCTGTTACGGAGTGTAGCGGCACGTCAGTTGCTAGAAAGTTCGGAGCATCGTCGCTGGGAGGCTCAACTGATTTACCGAACCTTGCTGCTTCGTGAGGGATCACCGGAGGAGATCCCAACCGCTATTATGGCGGGAGCGAGCTCCACTCATGCATTAACGATTGCCTCTCCAGAGTATTTCGAACGTTTGTGCGGAGACTATGGGGTCAGCATCCAATGGGGCGATGGGGGAGGAAGCTCGGTGGTTGTACCAGTCGCCGGGACCACTCATCCGGTTTCTGCAACGCACCGGTATGAAAACGATGGAACCTATCCGGTGACAATCCACCTCACGGCAGGAGGTTCACAATGTTCAGCAACGAATTGGGTAACTGTCACCAACGTTGCTCCTGTTGTAACAACCCAATCGATGAGTTTTGACGGGGTTCGATTGTTCGCTGAGTTTCTAGTGAGCGATCCCGGTTCCAACACATGGACGAGGATGGTGGGTTTTGGTGATGGCTCGGACAGTCAATCTATTACTGCATTCTCACAACCCCGAATCCAAGTCGCTCATTTCTACCAGATGGCCGGTCCATTCACGCTCTCCGTGACTGTGGCAGATGATCATGGGGTGAGCCATTTATTGAAACTTGTTCTACCAGAAACTCCCCCGAATCCAAAACTTTTGCCGATTGCAGAGTCTCAGTTTTTGATCGGCGGGGAGGGATGGCTGGTTTTTCCGCGCCAAGCGGGAACTCCATCAATACCCCGTTGGGTGAAGTCGGGCGGGAATCCTGAGGGTTGGATAGCTGCATCGACCGGGCTCGGGAACGAACCGTGGTTCTGGGATGCGCCCGCATCGTATCTCGGCAATAAGGTTGAATTAAATCAAGGGTTCATTGAGTTCGACCTGAAACAGAATTCGGGAGCTACAGGGACGCGCGGTGTCGATCTCCTCCTGATTGGGAGCGACAAGACGTTGAATTACACCCTAAACAAACTGCCCGGAACTGACTGGAGCCATTACCGAGTGCTCGTTGATACCAACGCTGGTTGGAGTATCGAGGCGACACAAGCCGCAGCGACATCGGGCGATTTGGCGGGTGTGTTAGCCAATCTTAAAGCCTTCCGAATCCGTGGGCAGTTCATCAACGAGCTGGTGGAGACCGGGTTGGATAATGTGCGACTGCTAGGAACCGATCCCGGCAAGGCTCCCAGCCTGCAGATCAGGCGGTTGCTCAACAATGGTGTTCCGGGGGATCGGTATGAAATTCTCTGGTCGAGCACGAACCGAGGGTATCAACTCCAGACGACAACGAATTTGCAGACTGGCGGATGGCAACGAGTAACTGGACCGGTAGATTTCCCGAATGGAAAAACCCAGATGATCTTGTCGTTGACCAATCAGTGGCCGCAGTTTTTTCGAGCAGTCAAATGACCCCTGAGTTGGGATCGAAAGGATGAGGTGGTGCGCGAGAGAGGACTTGAACCTCCACCCCTTACGGGACCAGATCCTAAGTCTGGCGTGTCTGCCATTTCACCACTCGCGCGATTGCACCGAAGAAACGCACCCTAACAGGGTTCAGCAT
>SXQI01000118.1 GCA_005793025.1 Verrucomicrobiales bacterium | reverse complement strand
GTTCGAGTATCCCGAAGGTGCCGATGGTTCCCCCACCCATATCTCTCCTGCCCGAAAAAACGAGCCCGATTTAGCCTAGCGGTTTCTTTCTCCCTCGGGGTCTATGCCAACAGAATCCGCCACAGCACTCCGGCACCGCGTGACAACTCTCTGCGCCAAGCTCGAGGCCACCTATCCCGATGCTCATTGCGAACTCGTTTTCAGCAACCCGCTCGAGCTACTCATCGCAACGATCCTCTCCGCCCAATGCACCGATAAGCAGGTCAATCGAGTCACTGCTGACCTGTTCCAACGCTACCGTTCTGCGGAGGATTACGCCTCGGCACCGCTCGAGCAACTTCAACATGACCTGCGTTCCATCGGCCTTTTTCGCAACAAAACAAAAAACATTCAGGCCTGTTGTCGCAAAATCATTGAGGTCCACAATGGAATCGTCCCCTCAACCATGGAAGCCCTCGTCGGTCTCGATGGAGTGGGCCGGAAAACGGCCAACGTTGTTTTAGGCAATGCGTTCGGCCTCAACCACGGCATCGTCGTGGATACGCATGTCGCTCGTTTGGCCGGTCGCCTCAAACTCACGAAAGCCACCACTCCTGAGAAAATCGAAATCGCCTTACAATTGCTTGTTCCCAAGCCTCAGTGGACGCTCCTCAGCCACTGGTTGATTTTCCATGGCCGTCGCCGCTGCGGAGCTCGTTCCCCTGATTGTGCATCGTGTGAGATTGCTGCCCATTGTCCCTCCCAGGTGTTGCCTTCACCACGAGAAAAATAATGAACAACACCTTTCACTGGATGCAGGACGGCTCTGCGGCTGCAGCATGGAACATGGCCGTGGACGACTTGCTCCTGCAAAAAGTAGCCGCCATTGGTCATCCAGTCCTGCGGTTTTATTCATGGAACGAGCCCGCTGCCACTTTGGGTTACTTCCAACACTTTGCTGACGTCGCTTCTTGGACCTCCCTACGTCCACTCATTCGCCGACCCACCGGCGGCGGCTTGGTTCAACACGATCGCGATTGGACATACAGCCTCATATTCCCTCCCAGTCACCCATGGTATCAACTCCGCGCCGTCGCCAGCTATCAAGCGCTTCATGATTGGATCCGTCGATCCTTCGAGATCCTTGGCACAGCGACCCAACTTTCCGATTGTTGCCAGAAGGATGTTGTCGGCCAATGTTTTGTCGGTGCCGAGAAATTCGACTTGTTGATGGATGGCAAAAAGATTGCCGGAGCTGCCCAGCGACGCACCCGCGATGGCCTCCTCATCCAAGGTTCGATACAAAACATTATCCAACGAGTGGATCAGTCCCAGTGGCAACAGGCCATGCGGCAAGTGACTCCTCTCGCGGACCAAGAGGTGAACTGGCGACCGTTGGCATGGAATCCCAGCTGGGCCGATGCCACCAAAAACCTCGTTAACACTAAATACGGACGACCGGAGTATAACGAGAAACGCTGAACAAACCGTTCAGGCTCCCTGATAACCGAGCAGCTTCCGCTCCTTGATTATCCGGGCAACTTCGGGTGGGACCATCGATTCCCAAAGCGGATCCCCAGACACCATCCGCGCCAGCACTTCCACAGAATAAATTGGCAACGCGGTTTCGTCGTAATCGACAATCGGTTGGATGAATCCGTTCTCCATCAGGTGCCGGTGCAAATAGGTGAGGTTCGGTTGCACCTGCAAATTTCCCGCCGTTACAACCGTCCCCGTAGCCAAGTCGAGTTGCGGATACACGTAAAGTTTCAGGTTGTTTTTGAACAACCGTCCAAACGATTCCAGAATCCCGCCTTCAAGATCATTGTAGTATTTCTCCTGAAACACATCCCGCAAACTTGGCAACCCCATCACCAACCCGATCATCTCCTTCGTATAACGGAACAGATAGGCCGCGAGCCGGTGATACTCCCCGTAATTCGAAATCAACACCGTTTTCCCGAGTGTCCCCAACACATCCACACGATCCAAAAAATCTTTATGATCGATCCCTGATTCCGTCGTGAGATTTTTCATGGTCATCTCCATCAGGACCACCACGTTCTCCGGTCTCACTTGCGGCTCTCTCACGAACAACCCCTGCGCGCTACTCAACATATCGAGCGTCGTCCGTGTCACAGGCCGAAAACTGCCACGCTCCACCAAAATATTCTTCTTATACAAAACCTCGGCCGCCTGCACCACCTCGCCATCCGCAGTGAACATCGCCGCATTAGCCAACCCGCGTTCCACCAATTGCAAACTGATCAATCGATTATCCACGTCCTCGAAGGCCGGCCCAGAGACCTTCATCATGTCCACCTCCACCCGTTCCAAGGTCAAACTATCCATCAGCGAATCCAGCAAGTCCGGCAAGCGGTCGTGCAAATACAACCCGCCGTGCACCAAATTCACCCCCATGATTCCCAGAGCCTCTTGTTGCTGCAGGTTCTCTCGATCCATCATCCGCACATGCATGATGATCTCCGAAGGCTCACTCCCCGGTTCCGCTTGAAACCGCAGTCCCATCCAACCGTGGCACTCGTCGTAACTTTTAAAACTTCGAGCTGTGACCGTATCCGCGAAAACAAAAAACTTTGTGGTCGCCCCGCGCTTCTTGTTCAAGCGTTCCACCATCAGCACATACTCATGATCCAGCATCGTCTGCAACCGTTGCCGCGACACATACCGATCCGCATGTCCGTAAATCGCATCGCTCACCACGGCGTCATACGCCGACATCGATTTGGCGATGGTCCCAGCAGCCCCACCTACACGGAAAAACCAACGGGCAACCTCTTGCCCCGCCCCGATCTCCGCGAAAGTGCCATACTTGCTCGGATCCAGATTGATCTGGAGTGCCTTATGATGGGTATCCGCAACGACTCGTTTGAATGGTTCCATAGTTTCCTTTCCACCCTCACGGGGCAGCATGCGTTACAACCTAATGCAGAACACTCCTCCGGGCAATCTCGAGCAGGTTCATGCCTGCCTCAACGCTGCTCCTGTCAAGCTCTCCGGACATTCGGCCAACGTCTGCGGAGTTCCTTGAACGACAACCTTTCCTCCATCACCTCCCGATCCGGGTCCGAGGTCAATAATCCAATCCGCCATTTGAATCACCTGCAAATTGTGTTCCACCACAATCAGCGAATGCCCCGCATCGACCAACCGTCCCAACGCACCCATCAGGATCCGCACATCCTCAAAGTGCAACCCAGTGGTTGGCTCATCAAAAATGAACAATGCCCCTTGGGAATGACCACGTTTGCCTTCCGCGAATTCTGCCAAATGTTTCACCAGTTTCAACCGCTGACATTCCCCTCCAGAAAGCGTGTTGATCGGCTGTCCAAGACGCACATAACCCAGCCCAACTTCCTGCAGATAAAATAAACACGCCAGCGCACGCGTTGCAGGTCTAGACGCTGGAAATAACCTCAAAAACTCGATCACTTCATCCACGCTTGCTTCCAGCACATCCCCAATGCTCCACTGAATCTCCGGCTTCGGCGAAAGTTTCACCTCCAACACATGGGGTCGATATCGACGTCCCTGACAATCCGGACACCGAACAAATACATCACTCAAGAACTGCATTTCGATTTTTTCAAACCCCGCCCCTCGGCATTGCTCGCATCGACCTTGATCCGAATTAAAACTGAACGCACTCCGGCTTAGACCCAATGCCTTTGCCTCCTCCGAATCCGCAAACAAATCGCGCAAATGATCGAATGCTCCCGTATACACTGCAGGATTCGAGCGCGGCGTTCTTCCCAACGTGGTTTGATCCACGAGGATTACCTCTCCGACTTCTTCCAACCCTTCCAGTTCGCCCAATTTGCCCTCGTGGGTCGCCTGATTCTCCTCCCCATCCTCCGTGTCGGTTTTCGATAGGGCTAAAACGTTTCCCTCGCTCCTCCGCGTTTTCAACAACGGGTAAAGGACGTGCCTCACCAACGTTGTTTTTCCAGACCCACTCACCCCAGTGATACAGACCAGCGCACCTAACGGAATGGATACCGTCAAATTCTTCAGGTTGAACAGGCACGCGTTCGACACCACCAATTGCGGGCCATTCATCAGGCTAGTTTTCCTTCGTCGCGGAGACGCCATCGGCAGACGCCCTGACAAATAACCTCCGGTTAACGAGGTATGGTCCGCCAAAATCTCCTCGTAAGTTCCTTGGAACACAAGCTGCCCACCGCTTTCTCCATGGCCGGGACCTAGATCGATGACTAGATCCGCCGCACGCATCACGCTGGCCTCATGCTCCACAACCACCACGGTGTTTCCTCTGTCGCGGAGTCGTTTGAGGAGTGTTACCAACCTTTCTGAGTCTCGGGAATGAAGCCCCACCGTGGGTTCATCCAACACGAACAACGTATTGACCAATCTTGATCCCAAACAGGTGGTTAGATTAACCCGTTCTGTCTCCCCACCCGAGAGCGTTCGGGTCTGCCGGTCAATCGTTAAATAACCCAACCCAACCTCGTCCAAGTAAGATAATCGTGAGGAGACCTCCGAGAGCGCAAGCCACAGCGGATCCGATAGTTTTACCCGTCCCACCTCAGGAGTGTGATGTCCCACAAATCTTAACGCTTCACTTACGGTCGATTGATAAAACTCCGCCAACGTCGATCGAGTTCCATCCGGCGATGATGCAAGGTAAAGCAGCGATTCCGGCTTGAATCGGGTTCCACAACACGAAGCACAAACCGTGTAAGCCCGATACCTCGCCAGCAACACCCGCACATGCATCTTATAGGCACGAGCCTCCAGCATTTGAAAATAACCCTTCAACCCATACCATGCCTTCGGCCATTCCAGATCCGGACTCGTTCCATACCCCACTTCTCCTTCAATCACCCACCGCTGCTGCTCGCTCGTGAGTGCCGCGAATGGCACATCCATCGGAACTCCAAGTTTCCGACAAAACTTCTCAAGATCTCGTTGTGATTCTGCTCCGGTTTCCGTTTGCCAAGGTTTCACCGCCCCTGCCTTCAGCGACAGCGACCTATCCGGAATTGCCAGCCGATAATCGATCGCCACTCGCCTCCCATACCCCTTGCAGTCTGGACATGCCCCCACGGGATTATTGAAACTAAACAGCCCCGCACTCGCCTCGGGATAATTGATATCGCACCCGGCGCAGTGTCGATGACGCGAAAAACGAATCGGTTCCCCGCCTCCAACACCATAAATCGCTAATCGACCTTTCCCGAGGTGGTAAGCCTGTTCCAACGCCTCGACAAACCGCGCTCGATGATTCTCCTGTAAACTGAGTCGGTCTTGAACCACCACCAATCCTTGGGGGTTCAATCCCCGCAGCACTTCCTCCGCAGAATCCACTCGAACCACCTGATTACCTCCAGCCCCATCGAGTACCAACAAACGCTGATATCCTTGCTTCGCCACCAAGCGCAGAGATTCCCCTAACTCCATCTTCTCGCTTAACCCCACAGCGAACGTGATCAACCATTCCGATTTCGCGGGGTGTTCCTTCAAGAGCGTTTTCCAGACCTGCTCCGCCCCATCCTTCCTCACCACCCTTCCGCAACCTCGACAATAAAGCGTCGAAATCAACGGCCACAACACCTTCATGTAGTCGGTGATCTCCGTCATCGTTCCCACAGTCGAACGCGAGGACTTTACAGAGTTCCGTTGCTCAAGAGCGATCGCTGGAGGAATCCCCGAAATGGAATCCACCTGCGGTTTGTCCATGCGGTCAAAGAATTGCCGAGCATAAGGCGAAAACGTCTCGATATAACGCCGTTGACCCTCGGCATAAAGAGTATCAAACGCCAACGAACTCTTGCCCGACCCGCTCAACCCGGTCACCACAACCAATTTGCCCAAAGGCAAATCGAGATCAAAATTCTTGAGATTATTATGGCGGACACCGCGCAAACGGATCATCGGTCCACCCTCTGTTTTCTGCATACGGGTCGAGGGTAATCAGGCTCTGCTTCAAAATCCAGTGACTTGCCTCAACCGATAGAACCGTGCACCAACACCCTCATCGATTACAAAACTTGCCAAAAACCCTTGGGTCGATCCACCTGCACGATGGACTTCCCGCCAAGCTGCACCCTCACCCAAGGCCTGTGATTCCTCCACGGCCCACGTCTCATGCCCTCGCACTGCATAACTTAGTTTGAGCCCATCGGCGTGAATCCATTCCGCTTGCAATGTGTTTTGCGCTTGCAGATACAACGAGAGAACCGCCGATGGCACGTGGATCGGGCCTCCACCCGTTCCCTGCGTCGAGGTATCCACTAACCGAACCTTGAGGACGTATAACCCCGGTTGATCCACCCAAAACTCTCGCCCGTGAATATGTCCATACGGATCCGATCCCGCCGAACCATCATTCTCCGATAGCCATATGCGTTGCCCTCCCGTTGCTCCACCGACCTCCAATCGTACGAGTAGAAACCGCCATCCAAAATCCTCATACCGTTGCCAGACATTCAACCTCGCCCCTTTCGGCCCTAACAACTCCACGAATTCCAATTCCAAACACGACCCCAACGCCGCATGTCCTGCCACGGGCCCACCCGTGGACACGCTCGCTGGCAAAGCACCGAACGTCAAACCCGTCCCGATCCGCCAGCCCCCTGTCTCATCCTCGCCATCCAAGAACATCACCCAACCCTTCGAAGTCGAATACCGATCGCCGTTGGAGAAAACCAACGCCGACCCCGGATCATTAGATACGGCTCCCCCGTTGATGTGATCGTGAGCGAAGATCCCGATGGTTCCCGTGATGATCCACAACCACGTTATCGAACGGATCCAGAGGTTTATTCCAGTGCCGAGGCCTGTCATATCAGTTGATCTCCTCACGTTTTGATCTTGCACCCAACGCCAGTGCGAGTCCTCCCAAACACACCATAGCCACAATAGAAGGTTCAGGCACAACCAAGCCAGTAAATCCAACCAACACAATATCCGAAGGGCCATGCAGGGGTCCCCCACCCGCTCCGTTTATTGAGGTATCGAATGCACGAAACCCCACCGTGTAATCGCCTGCCATATCCACAGTGAAACGACGACCATGAATGTGACCGAAAGGATCCCCTCCGACCATCCCAGCACCCAATTTCGCATCACTCAATACATAAGAGAAATGTCCATCAAGTGTTCCACTCGGTATCGAATAAGTGGGCGTGAGCGATCCTGATTCCCAAAACCCAAAACTTGATCCCGCAGGGCCTGTAACGGAAACAATCTCCGCGTTCAGGAAGGAACCCGGTAACGCCGCATTCAATGCAGGCCCGCCATTCGTCACCGTCGTTGCCAACGCAGTCAAGGTGACGTTCCCCTGCCAGTAGCCCGCGTATTTTCCGCCATTCGTGAACGTGAGACTTTTTGTCCAACCCGTCGCAGGAACGAAATCTGCCCCGTTGGAAAAAATGAGTGGATCGCCGGGATTTTGCCCCGCCGCCCCCACATTAAGATGCCCGCGATCTTGCGCTCTCAACCCTGCGCAAACCAATAGCCCTACCATTAACCAAACGTTCAATCGGTTCATTGTTCTTTGTTAATTCCAATTTTCTTACGCTGTCCTAAAGATCTTCACCGGTTTATCCGCTCATGCCCTCCCGGATGCACGAATCGAGAGCCACCTTGACCCAGCCGCGACTGCACCACAGGTAGCCACTTCAATCCTTCGACATGTCCCTCAACGAAAAGGTAAATCGCACTCCCACGATGTCGCTCCACCGCGACCTGCTCCCGAAAACCATTGGTTCCATAGCCGTTTGGCTCCGCGAAATGAAAATGGTCACTCCCCTCGTAATCATTCGCCATCTCCGCAAGGTGCAATGTCTCAACAGGCGCGGGCACCCGCGAGATCTTCGAATAGTTAAGCTGACTGGCTCCGAAGGGATGAGGCGTCAGAAAATCATTGATGGCGTAGCTCACTGGGTGGTTTGTTTTGTTCGGATCCAGAGGGCATCGATACATCGATGTTCCTCCAAGGTATCCGGACAAACTTCCAATCCAAGACGCCCGATGGTGTGCCGCCTGAGGCAATCCATCGTCGAAATCTCCGGCATACAACTGCACTGCCACGCCAACCTGTCTAAGATTGTTCAAGCATTGAGTTGTTCTCGCTTGTTGCTTGGCTCGGCTCAACGCAGGCAACAACATCCCCGCCAAAATCGCGATAATCGCGATCACGACGAGCAACTCAATTAAAGTAAATGCGGCAGTTCTTGGGTTCAATGGGATCAAAAGTCCGAGATAAGCTTCAACTGCGTGATGCCCGAAGGCACTCCTACAGCGATACAACTGGAAACCAACCGCTCAATCCTGTCGGCGGTCGGTCATTGGAAGACTAAACGGCTCGAGGCGGCGGTAGCGGAGGGGGAAGACTGCGATACAATGCAACCCGGTAAAGGTCGGAGGGCAGGGTCTCAAAATCTTGTGGCGGCAACACAAGTTGTGATGTGGAAACCAATAGAAGGATTTGTTTTAACTGCGGCTTAGGAATTCCATCGTTCCCTTCCGTCTCACGCCCTTTTTTTACTAATTCACAGACTGAGCAAGGATGCAGTCCATCGAACGTTTTGCTGAGTGCTGTGGGGAAGGATTCAGTCTGGGAATACCGAACCACCATCCCTAAATATGCCGCCGATTGAATCACGGTCCAATGAAATCCCATGACAAGGGAAAGCATCAGCGCAACAATTCTTTGGTTCCCGGCACACCGCACGCGACGGATCGAACCACCGATTCGGATCAGTGTCAAAGCACCTTTTTTGATGGAGTCCTAGATTCCTGTGCTGCGAGACGCACACTTCTCAAACTTTCAAAACCAACGCATGTTCCCTCCATGAACTTAATTCCGTCGTCACTCCTCCTTGCGAGTTCCCTCGGAATTTACCGTTCTCTGTCCTGTAACTCTTGTTTTTGACCTTTATGTTGTTATCAACCCGAATCAAACAGGCCTCCGCTCAACGGAAGCATGGTTTTACTCTGATCGAACTTCTCGTTGTGATCGCGATCATCGCGATCCTCGCCGGGATGCTCCTGCCCGCCATGGCAAAAGCCAAGGCCAAGGCCCAAGGCATCATGTGTATGAGTCAGGTCAAGCAACTGATGCTGGCGTTCCACCTCTACTCCACGGATAACAATGATCGTTTCGTGGGGAGTTTCCATGGTGGTCTTGCTTCCAATCCAGAAGGATGGTCCCAAGCCGACATCGCCAACGCCCCTTGGGTCGCGGGTTGGTTAACATGGGATACGAGCCCCCATAACACCAATACCCTTTATTTAACCACCCCACGGTTCTCCAAGCTCTCGCCTTACTTTGGCAGCTCCAAAAACCTATTCAAATGCCCCGCCGACGTGCTCGTTGGCCGTGCACAGAAAGCCAAAGGTTGGCCAGCCCGGGTCCGCAGTGTTTCCAGCAACATCGGTGTCGGAGCCGGTAACGCTGAGAACGGCCCTTGGGATACTTATTACTCCCATGTCACCAAAGCGGTGGATGTCAAAGTTCCAGGACCCACCGAAGTCTGGGTCTATCTCGACGAGCATCCCGGCAGCATGAACGACGCTGGCTTTTTCAACCCAATGGGTAGCGGTGTCAATCCTAGTAGCTGGGTGGACATGCCCGCGAGCTACCACAACGGAGCAGGCGGTTTCGCATTCTTGGATGGTCATGCTGAAATCAGGAAGTGGAAAGCCAGCGTGAAACAAAAGGCCGTTGCTGACGGTGGTTTTAACGGTGCCATGCAGGGCGGCAGCAAGGATGTTGACGGTATCTGGATGCGCTCTCACACCAGCCGCGTCAAATAAGGATATTTTTTCGGTTAGTTGGAGTCGCAAAACCCGTCCCACAAGGGACGGGTTTTTTTATGAGTAATTCTGGAGCCAATCATCCCATTGCGTTACTCTCATTCTAGACATGCCAGCGGCACCAAAAATCTACATTCACTCACTCCTGATCCTAGGTCGGGTCTCGAATTTACCCACGGTTTGGTCCAATTGTCTCGCCGGTTGGTGGTTGGGTGGCGGGGGTTCAATCCTTAATCTTCTGACCCTTTGTTCTTCTGCCACAGCACTTTACATCGGTGGAATGTTTTTGAACGACGCCATGGATGTGGATTTCGACCGCGTTTTCCGTTCCGAACGTCCCATTCCTTCCGGTAAGATCAGTCTCCGACACGTCTGGATCTGGGGTTTAAGTCTGCTCGTTGGCGGGTTAGGTCTGCTCGGTTTTCTCGGATTACCCCCCGTAATCTTTGGATTGTGCACCGTTGCATCGATTCTCTTCTACGATTGGATCCACAAATCCACAGTCCTTTCGCCCCTCATTATGGCCGGCTGTCGGTTCTTTCTCTTCCTCACCGCTGCCAGTGTGGGAAATCAGGGCGTCTCCGGCATCGTCGTGTGGAGTGCAGTCGCCCTTGCGAGTTATATTGTGGGCCTCAGTTACCTCGCAAAAAACGAAAGCCAACCCGGCCCGCTCCGTTACTGGCCTTGCATCGCACTTTTTGTGCCTTTAGTGCTGGCTTGGTTCATCAACGCAGGGGATTACCGACGTCCTAGCCAGATCATGATCCTTGCGAGTGCCCTTTGGATTGTTCAAACCTTGCGGATCGCCTTCGGGAAATCATCAGACCGCATGGGCCGGGCCGTTTCCCAACTCCTCGCAGGAATCGTCATTATCGACCTTCTCGCCCTTGCTGGCGGTCCACCCGAGGTCGCTCTCGTGCTCGTGGGATTGTTTCTTCTCTCCTTACTCAGTCAACGGTTCATCCCCGCAACCTGAGGTTGCGTGCTTCCTTCTTTGCGGCAGCGGTGTTCTCCTCTATAGTGCTGGTAGGGCCATTGCCCAATGATGAAACATACACCTACTCAACTCTGGGAACGGTTCCAAACTTTCCACACCGATTTCCCGACTCTTGGTCTTACCCTCGATTTAAGTCGAACGTCTGTTGACCGCGCTAACATTGACGAACTCCAACCCCGCATCCACCAAGCCTTCCTTGCCATGGCAGCACTCGAAGCGGGAAGTATCGCCAATCCAGATGAAAATCGAAGGGTCGGACATTATTGGCTCCGCAATCCAGAACTAGCCCCGGATGTTTGTATTAAAAACGACATCAAGACCACATTAGAGAATATACAAGCATTCGCGTCCAACATCCACTCCGGTGCCATTGCCTCGCCAACGGGCTCGTTTACCCATATTCTCCTCATTGGTATCGGCGGTTCTGCGTTAGGTCCACAGTTTATCGATAAAGCCCTCGGTTCTGCCTCTGATCGACTCCAAATCTCCTACTTAGACAACACCGATCCCGATGGCATGGACAAGGTGTTCGACCAGCTTTTGCCTGTTTTGGCCCGCACGTTGGTCGTTGTGCTCTCAAAATCCGGTGGAACCAAGGAAACCCGCAATGGCATGATCGAAACCAAGGCCCAATTCCGACGATCCGGCCTCGATTTCCCAAAGCAAGCAGTCGCAATCACAGGAGTCGGAAGCGAACTCGATCGCGTAGCCCAACAAGAAGGTTGGTTGGAACGTTTCCCCATGTGGGATTGGGTGGGCGGTCGGACGAGCGTCACTTCTGCGGTGGGTTTGCTTCCAATGGCTTTGCAAGGCATTGATATTAAACAGTTTATACAAGGGGCATGTGAGACAGATGTTGTTACTAGGATCCCCTTGTATGATAGGAATCCTGCGATGCAACTCGCCGTTTCTTGGTATATAATTGGTGAGGGTCGCGGTGCGAAGGACATGGTGCTGCTCCCTTATAAAGATCGCTTAGAACTTTTTTCTAAATACCTTCAACAACTCATTATGGAGTCGATCGGGAAGGAATTGGATCTTTCGGGGAATCGAGTCAATCAAGGGATCGCAGTTTATGGAAATAAAGGTGCCACTGACCAACATGCTTATATCCAACAACTTCGCGATGGTTTAAATAATTTCTTTGTGACCTTTATTGAGGTTTTGCGGGATCGAAAAGGCGAGAGCGTCGAGGTTGAGACTGGGGTGACCAGCGGGGATTATTTACAGGGCTTTTTCCTAGGGACAAGAGAAGCCCTCTACGAGAACGATCGAGAATCGATCACATTGACCATCCCGGAGGTAAGTCCTTACACGGTGGGGTTGTTGATCGCGCTCTACGAACGAGCCGTCGGGTTTTATGCCCACCTCGTCAATATCAACGCTTATCACCAGCCGGGCGTTGAAGCCGGTAAAAAAGCCGCAGGAACAATTCTCGAAGTTCACCACAAAGTATTAAAATTCTTACAAGCCAAAGCGGGCCAAGAGTTTACGGCCAATGAGATTGCAACCGGAATTCAATGTCCAGAACGTGCAGAAACTATTTTCAAACTTTGCGAACGTTGGACTTTTGCTGGTAAAATGGGGAAAATGACCGATCGAACTCCTTCGGAGTGCCGATTCTACCAGCCCATTCTGAATCATGTTCCACGTGGAACATTAGCTCCTACTTGAGTTCAAGATTCCATGTTTGTCTATCCGATTCAATATGACGTGGTAGTTTTGGGTGCCGGCCATGCAGGCGTCGAAGCCGCCCTCGCAGCGGCGAGGATGGGCTGCCGCACTCTGTTGTTATCCATAAATCTCGATACAATTGGGCAAATGTCCTGCAACCCAGCAATCGGTGGGTTAGCCAAGGGTCATTTAACACGCGAGATTGATGCTCTCGGGGGCGAGATGGGTAAAGCCACCGATATGACGGGCCTTCAGTTTCGGATGCTTAATACTAAGAAGGGGCCGTCGGTATGGGCTCCTCGGGCTCAGTGTGACAAAAAGGCCTACCAATTTAGACTCAAATGGGTCTGTGAACGTCAGGAAAACCTCGACTGCAAACAAGGTCAGGCCGCCAACTTAGTCCACCAAGACGGGCAGGTGATCGGAGTGGATACCACGCTCGAAGTCCGGTATCTCGCTAAAACAGTAGTGATTACTACCGGGACATTCCTCCGAGGTCTGATGCACATCGGGAGCAATCAGCAGACCGGCGGCAGATCCGGCGAAGC
>SXQI01000117.1 GCA_005793025.1 Verrucomicrobiales bacterium | reverse complement strand
GGTGGCCTTCATCGTTTCATGAATTGGACAGGGCCAATCCTGACCGATAGCGGTGGGTTCCAAGTGTTCAGTCTGGCGAAGATTCGAAAGGTGCAAGCCCACGGGGTCGAATTTCGGTCGCACCTAGATGGCTCTCTCCTATTTCTCGGACCTAAGGAATCAATGGAGATCCAACGGTTGCTTGGATCTGATATCGCTATGGTCTTCGACGAGTGTCCTCCTCATGATGCGCCAGCCGCCGAGATACGGGCCGCAGTGGACCGGACTCTGAGGTGGGCAGAGGAATGCAGGATCCAACCTCGTGCCGTGGGGCAGCAAGTGTTCGGAATTGTGCAAGGCGGCAACGATCCAAAACTGCGTCAGGAATGCGCTCTGAAACTGGCTTCGATGGATTTTGATGGGTATGCCATCGGAGGTGTCAGCGTGGGAGAGCCAGAACCTGAAATGATGAAGGCAGTCGAATACTCAGAACCCTTTCTTCCAGAAAACAAAGGACGTTACGCCATGGGTCTAGGGACTCCTGCCCAATTGGTGGAATTAGTGGCACGTGGGGTTGATATGTTCGATTGTGTACTTCCGACTCGCGTTGCCCGAAATGGAACCGCATTCACATATAAGGGAACGATTAGCATCAAGGGAGGCGGTTACAAAGCGGATTTTAGACCTATCGAGGAGGACTGTCCCTGCTACGCTTGCCGGAATTTTACCCGTGCCTATCTGCGACATTTGCTGAATGTAGATGAAATCTTGGGCCTACGGATGCTCAGTGTGCATAATAGCCACATGTATCTGCGGGTGATGCAGGACATTCGAACCCATCTAGCCGCTGGGACTTTTGGAGATTATCGAACCCAATTTGCTGAGACCTATATTCCGACGGAGAAAGTTCTCGCGGACCGTCGAGCTGGATTAACAGACTCCGCGTAGGTTTAAGGAATTTCCCTTTTAATCAACTAGTCGGCGGGTCAAGTCTCCGTAGGCATCAATGCGCCGATCACGCAGAAACGGCCAATGGGTGCGCGTCACATCAACTTTTCCAAGATCCACCGGCACAATCAAAGTTTCCTCCTGATCAATACTGGCTTTGGCGAGGATTTGCCCCGAAGTTCCTGCAACGAAACTTTGGCCCCAGAACTCGATACCATCCCCTCCGATCGGTCGTTCCAAGCCAATCCGATTCACGGAAGCAACGTAGCAGCCATTCGCTACCGCATGACTGCGCTGAATCAACTCCCAAGCTCCGTGCTGGTTGACTCCATACTCTGATTTTTCAGATGGATGCCAACCAATGGCAGTCGGGAAGAACAGAATATCGGCACCTTGCATCGCCGTTAAACGCGCAGCCTCTGGATACCACTGATCCCAGCAAATCAACACTCCAAGGCGACCAAATTTTGTAGACCACGTTTTGAAACCCAGATCACCGGGAGTGAAATAAAATTTCTCGTAAAAAAGTGGGTCGTCCGGAATGTGCATCTTTCGGTAAACGCCCAACAACGAACCATCAGCGTCAATAATAACTGCCGTGTTGTGATACAAACCAGCAGCCCGTTTCTCGAACAGAGAGGCAATGATGACGACCTTATGTTTTTTTGCGAGTTTCTGAAATGCGTCGGTCGAAGGTCCAGGGATCGTTTCTGCTAGTTTGAAATTGGCGTGGTCCTCATTTTGACAAAAATAATAGGAACGAAACAATTCCTGGGTGCAGATGATTTTAGCTCCCTTTTTTGCCGCAGACTCCACGGCTGCGAGAGTGCGGCGAAGATTGTCCGCTGGAGCTGCTGAAGCCTGCATTTGGAGCAGACCGAGATTCACTGTGGAGGAATTGTGTTTTCCTTTCATAAGCCGTCGAGTCATTCGTTAGACGGATAAGGTGGTGGGCGATGAGGGACTCGAACCCCCGACCAACTGCGTGTAAAGCAGATGCGCTACCGCTGCGCCAATCGCCCTGATCCGCGCCTACTGTAGAACCCTTAATCCGTTTGGAAAGAGGTTTCTGTGAAGAATCGAACTTTGGAAAATTATTCTCCAGAAATCCATGAAAGAAGTGGCGACCCTAACGGGAATCGAACCCGTGCACCTGCCGTGAAAGGGCAGTGTCCTAACCGCTAGACGATAGGGTCGTCAAAGGGATGAGAACTGTAGGCGATACTTTGATCATGTCACGTTAAAAAAACTAGAAATTGAATTGTTTGATCTCTGGATTCTTCCATACCTTGACAGTGTAGTGTCTAATCTCGTACGAACTTACCATCATATGAACCGGCGAACGTTTCTCAAGTCTGGCACTGCTGCGGTTGCGGGGTTCTCTCTGCTCCCTCGTATCACTGCGGGCTTCGAGCCGGCGTGGGGGCCGTTTCGGATTTCCCTCTCCGAATGGTCTCTTACGAATTCATTGAAGAAAGGTGTGATCCAACACCTCGATTTTCCGCGAATCGCTAGACGTGATTTTTCTATCGATTGCATTGAGTTAGCGGATTATTTTTTCGTCGGGCGTGGGAACGACAAATCTTACCTTCAAGATTTAAGGAAGAGGTCTGATACCGAAGGAGTTCGGATCGGCGTTTTAATGTTGGAAACTAACGGGAGGCTCGGATCCGCTGATTCGAATGAGCGTCAAAAATCGATTGAAGCCACTAAGGTCTGGATCGATGCAGCGATGTCGCTCAACTGTCCTACGGTGCGCATCCAAGCGGTTGGCGACGGAACTCCTGAGGAACTTCAGGGTCGCATGAGCCAAAGTTGTGCCGTATTGGCTGACCATGCGGGTTCTGCAGGGTTAAATTTGGTTATTGAGAATCATGAGGGTCCATCATCGGATCCAGCGTGGCTGACGGCACTGGTCAAATCCGTGGACAAGCCCAATTTCGGCCTGATGCCAGATTTTGGGAACTTCCCTGACTCCATCAACCGTTACGAAGCTGTCGAACAAATAATGCCTTTTGCGAAGGCAATCAGTGCTCGGGCAACCAAATTCGGGACCGGAGGGTTGGTGGAGGACACTGATTTCTTTAAAATGATGCGCGTTGTCCGTGACGGAGGATTCCGGGGTTATGTAGGAATCGAATCGATAGTTGGTTCAGCGGAAGCCGAATATGACGCCATCCAAACGACGCGCGATCTCTTGCGATGGGTTCATGGTGAAGAATTGCGTTGCAAAGAACTTTTTAATGGCCAAAACCTACTGAATTGGACCCGTTTGGGCGGAGGCGACTGGACGGTCGAGGATGAAATATTAGTGGGACGCAATGGAGTGAACTGGACCACAGACCCAGAGAAAACAGGATCATGGCTTTACTCGCGTAAGTCCTACGGCGACTTCAGGCTAGAGCTGCAATTCATGATCAATAAGGGAGGGAACAGTGGAATTTTTTTCCGTTCAGCACTGGAAAAAAACCCCGCCTTTACTGGTTATGAATTTCAAATCCATGATGGTCCGGAAAAGCCCCCTTCAAAAACCGGCACCGGATCGATTTACGCAGTTCTCGCACCATCAAAAAACGCGCTCCGACCCGCAGGCCAATGGAACACGCTGACAATGACGGCCGTCGGTTCGCAGGTCTCGGTTGAATTGAATTTTGTTAAAACCATCGACGCCGAGTTATCCCGGTCCCTGAAGGGTTACCTTGGGCTTCAAAACCATGATGCAGAGTCGGAGGTCAAGTTTAGGAACATCCGGGTCGAGGAGATCTGAGATTTCTCTGACAAGTAATAAGCTCTAACCATTGTCTTGATTTCATTATGTCGTTGTTGCGGGCGGTGAATTTAACAAAAAGTTACCGCATGGGGAAAAGAGTGGTCCCCGTCCTTCGCAATGTGAGTTTTGAAGTAGAGAGTTCCGATTTTTTGGCTTTGTGCGGAGCTTCCGGTGCGGGAAAGAGCACACTGCTTCAATTGCTCGGTGGGCTTGATTCGGTTGATGCCGGCGAAATCTGGTTCCGAGACCAAAACTTGGCGATTCTGTCTCAACGGAAATTGGCTGAATTCCGCAATCGGAATATCGGCTTCGTTTTCCAAGCCTACCATTTATTGCCAGAGTTCACTGCCTTGGAGAATGTCTGTTTGCCGGGTCGAATGGCTCGTCGTTCGAAATCGGTTTTGGAAATTAAAGCAAGGGAGTTACTGCACCGCGTGGGACTGGCTGAACGATTGGATCACCGTCCCTCCGAGTTATCAGGGGGTGAACAGCAACGGGTAGCAATCGCTCGTGCCCTCATTAATGATCCAGTTCTGATTCTCGCAGATGAACCAACGGGCAACCTCGATTCAAAAACAGGCGATGAAACGATGGACCTACTCCTCGCACTCCGCGAAGAACGAGGTGCAACGCTTGTGATTGCCACGCACGATTTGGACTTAGCTGCGCGGGCCGCACGGGTGATCTACCTCTCGGATGGTCACCTCTAGTCGCTCCTAAAACTCTGGATTAGGTTCCGGGTGAGGTTGCTCGGTGGAATCACCGGTGCCCTGCCCTGATTGTCCTTTTCGTAAGCGGAAGAATGCGGCGTTTTGGTTCGGAGCAATCCTGATTTCGGTAGCTCCAACGAGCGGGTTGGAAATCCCCTGCACGGGTGACCACACTGCGTTCGGCTCTAGGGATGAAGCATACTCCAGCGTGAATCCAGCTGCGGCTGACGTGCTCGTCACTAAGATCAATCCTGCTTCGGAAGTCACCCGTAATACGAGGCTCCTGCTGGAAACAGAATTTTGCTCACTGCTTTCGATCTCGTTGCTTTCGAGTTGGGTTTCCTCAGCACCAAAGTAGTCCTTGCTGGCAGGTAACAGTGGGGGATTCGTCGGTGGGTTGGGAGGTAGGTCTAGCAAGTTTCCAAAGATCGCCAAGTTGTGGTCGGACGATGGTCCTCGCCCAACGGTAGCTCCCACCCAATCGAGTCCACTCACACGCACAGGATTTGCGGCTGGGCCGGTCGGTGCGGTTCCGAGTTGGCCCGCATCGTTTTTACCCATTCCCCAAACCGAGCCATCCATTTGGATAAACATTGAATGATGCAGTCCGGCTGAAACATTTCTGACGTTGGACGCAACGGACGAAGGTGTGCTTGTATTGACGAATAAGCCGTTCCCCAACTGTCCGAAGGCATTCGCCCCGACCGCCCACAAGCTCCGATCGGCTTTCGCAAAAATCGTGTGTGCCTCGCCCGCCGCGACGGATAGCACGTCGGTCGCCGCAAGCACGGGTCGAGCGGATCCCTCGATGGTGCCATTCCCTAGTTGGCCACTGGAGTTTAAGCCCATCGACCAAAGAGTTCTGTCGGCTTTAATAAAGGCAGAATGGTATTGCCCTGCCGCAACCGAGACAACGTTGCTCGCAATGAGGATGGGGCGATTGGTGCTGCTTAGGATGGATCGGCCCAGTTGTCCATCGGCGTTGGATCCCATCGACCACAGTGTAGCATCCGCCTTAATGAATAAGGAATGATGCTGACCAGCCGCCACTGCCACGACGTTGCTCGCTACTGCGACGGGTCGATTGGCACTTTCAAATGACCCATTGCCTAATTGGCCACCTGAATTGAGCCCGATTGACCAAAGTGTTCCGTCGCTTTTAACAAAGTGTGAGTGACTGTGACCTGCGGCGATTGCCACCACATTGCTAGCAACTACAACCGGGGTAAGGCTAGAAGTAATGGTTCCTGCACCGAGTTGACCTTCGGCATTATTTCCGAGTGCGAAGAGTCTTCCGTCTCCTCTAAGTGCCAAGGAATGGGTTGCTCCGCTGGCAGCAGCAACCACGTTGGTGGTCACGCTGTGTGGGAATATGCCGTTCTCGGGGATATTCAGACCACTTTGGCCGTGGGAATTATAACCCCACGCATGGAGTGTTGAGGTCGCGATGCTTAGGCGGCTTGGTCGGCTCAAAAGCGTGCCCAATGGATTGCTCACCACGACATTGTAGGTCCCGACCTCGGAGAATCCCACGTTGTCAAAACTCAGCGTTCGATTCGTTTGACCGGTGAGGATCGCTCCGTCTTTGATCCATTGATAGGTCCACGGTGGGGATCCGCCGTGGGTGACGCTCAATCCAATGGGTTTTCCGAGTTGTGCTACGGTGTTCGCGGGTTGTCGGGTGATGAATATCGGCACGGCGGTAATCGAGAGTGTGCTCGTCCGAGTTCCTGTGTAATTGGCATCCTCCACTACGCCGACAACGGTGTATGTCCCGGGGGCGATGGGGGCAGTGGGAACCCCGTTGTAAGTAACCGCAACAGACACGTGGCTTGGAACTCCAGTGGCCTTGACGCGCCGAGGGGATCCTGAGTAAGCCTGAGTTAAACCAGTGAAATTCACGACGGCAATCCGCTTGGCAATCGTCAAGGTATCAGTCGCGCTCCCTGCGTGGTTGGGATCGTCCACGGTTGCAACCACGGTGTAGGTGCCTGCGTTGATTGGAGCATCAGGTGAACCGTTATAAGTCACGATGACGGGGAGTAAACCGGGTGTCGTGGAGATGTTTACCGTTTTGGAGTCACCATCGTAGGTTTGAGCGAGGTTTGCGAAAGTTATCGGCACTTCTGCCTTGGAGATCACCAAAATCTTCGATACGGATGATCCAACCCAATTCGCTGTGTTGACCGAACCTTCCACATCGTAACTACCCGCATTGATTGGAGCCGAGGTCGAACCGGCATAAATCAAAGTCACTGGCAGGTTGGCGGGGGTTGTGATGCCTTCCACCTGCTTCGGCGTTCCGTCAAACTTATGCTGGAGGTTCACTAGATCCACACTCGCAATTCCTTTCGTGATAATGAGCGAGCTCACGCCGCCGCCTTTGTAATTCTTGTCGGAAACCGAAACCACGACGGTATAAGTCCCCGCGTTCACTGGCGGAACCGATGAACCATTATAGGTTACGTTTAGGGGAAGATTCGGCGGAGTCGTGCTGACATTGGCGAGCTTGGGTGTGGTATCATAGGTCTGAATCATGTCAGCGAAGGCCAAAATCGCAGTAGCCTTCCCGACCACCAATGTGTTGGTAGCTCTACCCTCGAAGTTTGCATCCTGAATCAAACCAACCACAGTGTAAGTGCCAGCATTCGTCGGGAGATCCGGAGAACCGTTATAGGCAAATTTAACATCCAAACCGCTTGGCACTGTTTGAACGGACGGTAATCGCGCAGATCCCGTATAAGCCGGCTTCAAACCGCTGAGAGTCATGGTTGCCAAAGTCTTTTCAACGGCGGGTGTCTCGGGCACGGTCGTCAACCCAATGCACCCTTCGAACGCGTAAACCCCGATGGAATCGATGCTATTAGGAATGGTGACGCTTGTTAGGCCAGTGCAATCCCGGAACGCCCAGTCGTTGATCGAAATGACGCTGCCAGGAATCGTGACACTGGTGATTTGATTGCAACCCCAAAATGCCCCAAACCCGATCGCAGTCACAGGGAGGCCGTCGATGGTCGCAGGGATGATCAGTTCACCCGTGGCTTTCGGTTCGGTGCCGGTGATGGTGATAGCGGTGCCGTCGCTCCTATAGAGGAATTTTACGTTGACCGCTAAGGTCAATGTCTGGGTAGTTGTGCCCGCCGCGTTGCTGGCAGAAAGAATGATTCGGTGGGTGCCGATCGTGCTAGGGATACCGGAAATGACCCGGGTGAGCGGGTCAAAGGTAAGGCCCGAAGGTAGGTCTGAGACAGCGAAGGATGTCGGCGAGTTATCGGCAGTAATGGCGTAGGTAAAGGGTTGACCCACAGTAACTGTGACACTGGCGGCACTCGTGATTACGGGCGTCGCGGGATTGACGGTCAATTCCAACGTCTGGATTCCGGTCCCCGTTACGTTGATTGCCGATAGGGTGATGATCGCGATGCCTACGTCCGTCGGGGTTCCTGTGATGGTTCCGGTGGCGGGGTTAAGGCTCAGGCCGGGGGGCAAAATCGATGTCTCAAAGGAGGCTGGCGAATTTTCTGCCGTAATCGTGTAACTAAAGGTTTGACCCACGGTGGCTGTTGCAATTAGTCCACTGGTGATAACCGGCATCGCTGGGTTGACGGTCAGGGAAAGTGTTTGGGTGCCGGTTCCTCCGGCGTTGCTTGCGGAGATAGTAAACATGTAAACACCCGCAGTGGCCGGTGTCCCAGAGATTTCGCCGCTGAGTCTGTCGAGGGAAAGGCCGGGGGGTAGTGAATTGGGTAGATGTTCAACCTCCACGACAGCAAAGAGTTCAGCCTCACCGTTTAAGTCGTTCCACCCAACTGCAGCCTGATTCATGTGTACGAAATCCTCGCCGCCATTGTCGTTGGGCTCGCCTGAGCCCCAATTCGTAAAGTTGACTGGCTCCCCGTTTACCCATCGCCAGTCACCCTCAGTTGCATCATCCTTCAGACCAATCCAGATTGATTCATTCGCTGCGCCGGCGGCGATAAAGAATGCACTAATTATCCAGTCTTGTTCTGCCGGATCATTGACTGTAACCAAGTGCCCACCCATCGCTATGGCCTGATTCTCGGCGTTTTGCCAAGTGCCCTGCGGAAGGACGTAATACGTGTGGCCATTGGCGGGGTTCACGATTGGACCAAGAAGCCCCCCAAATCGGTTCTCCGATACCGCGTAGGAGGTCGGTGAATTCTCTGCTGTGATCGTGTAGCTGAAGGTTTGAAGCACTGTGGCCGTTGCAGTCGCCAAACTCGTGATGACCGGTGCCGTTGGATTGATTGTAAGGGTAAGTGTCTGGTTGCTCGTGCCAGCGGCATTAATGGCCGAAAGGGTCACCGTGTAGGTCCCGTGGGTTGTGGGCGTCCCTGAAATTATGCCTGTGACAGAATCCAAAGTGAGGCCCGAGGGCACGCCACTGGCGGCAAAGGAGGCCTGCGGGTCGTTGGCAACGATGGTGTAGCTGAATGGTTGGCCGACTGTGGCGGTGGCGATGCTGGGGCTTGTAATTGTGGGAGCAGCCAATGATGGAACTGTGGGACGATCGGCGAAGGTTGTCCCCCAACCAGTCGTGCCGAGGGCGTAGTAGATTTTGACGTTGGGGGAGTCGGTAAAGACGTTTACGCCGGGACTGGGTGCGTTACCCGTGAAATCCACGATGTGTAATCCCGGGCAATTCCAAAAGGCGTAGTCGCCTATCACAGTGATGGATGTTCCCATCTTCACGGTTGTAAGCCCTGAACAATCGGAAAATGCCTCAATACCGATTGAGATGACGCTGTCGGGAATGGCCACATTGGTTAGTCTTGGGCAGTAAGCGAACGTCCAGTCGGCGATTGTTGTGAGGTTGGCAGGGATCGTGATGCTAGTGAGGTCGGCACAAGCTGCAAACGCACCACGTCCGATTGAGGTGACGCTGTTAGGGATGGTCACGTTGGTCAATCCTGAGCAACCCCAAAACGCTTCATTCCCTATGGAGATTACGTCGTTTCCAATAATCACGCTCGTGAGATCGGCGCAACTATCAAAAGCTCCGTCAGCGATAGAAGTGACGCCGACGGGAATAGTGAAAGCTCCTGTAGCACTAGGAAATGAGACGAGGGATGTCTCGTTTTTATTGAACAGCACTCCGTCCCGGCTACTAAAGGCAGAATTGATAGGTCCCACTGAAAAACTAGCCAATCGAACGCATCCAGCAAACGCCCCGCTGCTCATTAAGGTCACGCTGTCTGGGATTGCCACAGTTGTTAATCCCGAGCAGTAGGCGAATGCAGCGTATCCAATGGTTGTCAAGGAATTGCCAATTGTCAGAGTCGTAAGTCCAACGCAATCCGCAAACGCCCACGAACCTATCGATGTGACGCTGTTAGGGATGGTCACGTTGGTCAAACCAGTGCAGTCGCGAAATGCAGCGTCACCGATTGAGGTAACGGCATTACCAATCGTCACACTGGTTAGTCCAGAGCATCCTTCGAAAGCGGCATCGCCGATAGAAGTAACGTTGTCGGGAATGGTGATGCTCCTCAATCCAGTGCAATACCGGAACGCATTGTGGCCAATCATGGTGACGCTGCTGGGGATCGAAATTGTCCTCAGCTCTGGGGAGTCAGCGAACGCAAAGTCGCCGATTGAGGTGACGGGGAGGCCTTTGTACCGTGCAGGAATCACTAGGTCACCTGTGCCTTGAGGATTTCCTCCCGTAATCGTAATAGTCTCGCCATCCGATGTGTAAGAGAAAGGGTCAACAGTCAGAGTGAATGTCTGAGTGCCTGATCCGCCAGCGTTACTGGCGGAAAGCGTGAAAACATGAGTACCTTCTGAGGTTGGGATTCCAGTGATAACCCAAAACCAACCATCGATGCTCTCAAGCAAAAGCCCATGAGGGAGATCCAGTGCAGCGACGGACGTTGGTGAGTTTTCAGCCTCAATTCTAAAATAGAATGGTTGTCCTAACACCGCAGCGACACTGCTGATACTCGAAAAAACTGGTGACGGAGGGTGAACGGTCAAAACGAGCGTTTGGTTACTCGTCGCACCATCCCCAATGCTTGCGGATAGCGTAACAGTGTAGTCGCCTTGGGAAGTCGGAATCCCAGAGATTAAGCCTGTCACAGTGTCAACTGTTAGGCCAACTGGCAAATCAGTCGCACCAAAGAAGGCAAAAGGGTTGCTTGCTGCGATGGTGTAAGTAAATACCTGACCCGCTACCGCTGTAGCGATGGTGGGGCTCGTTATTGACGGTGCCAACATGAATACTTGAAGGGTCAATGTTTGGATGCCCGTGCCCCCGGCATTGCTGGCAGTAATTGTAATTGTATAGGATCCTCCGGTGGTTGGACTGCCGGAGATTAGGCCTGTAAGTGTATCAAGCACGAGGCCGGAAGGCAGATCCGTTGCGGCGAAGGAGGTTGGGCTATGACTGGCAGTAATAGCATGACTAAACGAATGACCAACTCCGGTTGCAGCAACGCTCGGACTCGTAATCGCCGGTATGGGTGGATTCACGGTCAAGGTCAACGTCCTAGTTCCTGCCCCTGTTACATTGATTGCTGAGAGAGTCACGCTGGCGACTCCTAATATCGTCGGGGTTCCGGAGATGATTCCGGTAAAGGAGTCAAGACTCAGACCTATTGGCAAACCCATGGCCTCAAAGGTAGCTGGTGAATTGTCTGCTGTAATCTTGTAGTTGAAGGTCTGTCCAACGGTGGCATTTGCAATTGCAACACTCGTGATCAACGGGGTCGCAGGGTTCACTGTCAATGTCAACGTCTGGCTCGCTCGCCCCGTAATGTTAATCGCAGAAAGTGTTATGCTGGCAGTGCCTTCGGTCGTCGGGGTCCCTGTGATTTCTCCGGTGGCAGTGTCCAATGTCAGGCCGGGTGGTAGGCCTGTTGCTTCAAACGAAGTCGGTGAATTATCCGCTGCGAGCTGGTGACTGAAGCTTTCTCCCACAACTGCCGTCGCAGTCGCCAAACTCGTGATCACCGGCTTCGGTGGGTTGACGGTCACGGTCAATGACTTCGTGCCTGTCCCCGTCACATTGCTTGCCGATAAGGTGACATTCGCGACGCCGACGGCCGTCGGGGTTCCGGAGATGAGTCCGGTGGCCGAATCCAATGTCAACCCTATGGGTAGGTCTGTGGCACCAAAGGTTTCCGGTGCATTCTCCGCTGTGATCTGGTGGCTGAAGTTTTCTCCCGCAACTGCCGTCGCAGTCGCCAAACTCGTGATCACCGGCGTCGGTGGATTCACGGTCAAGGTAAACGCCTGGGACCCTGTTCCGGTTACGTTGCTTGCTGAAAGGGTGACATTCGCGATGCCTACGTCCGTCGGCGTTCCTGTGATAAGTCCGGTGGCGGGATCAAGGCTGAGTCCTGAAGGCAGGCCAGCAGCCGCAAAGGTTTCCGGTGAATTCTCTGCCGTGATCGTGTAGCTAAACGTTTCTCCTTGGATCACTGTCACAGCGGCAAGACTCGTGATCACTGGCGTCGGGCGGTTCACGGTCACAGTCAACGCCTGGGTCCCTGTCCCCGTCACGTTGTTTGCAGAAAGGGTGACGGTGTAGATGCCCACGGTCGTTGGGATCCCAGAGATTACGCCGTTAGCAGTGTCCAATGTCAGGCCGGGTGGCAGGCCTGTGGCGTCAAACGAAGTCGGTGAATTCTCCGCTGTGATCTGGTGACTGAAGCTTTCTCCCGCAACTGCCGTCGCAGTCGCCAAACTCGTGATCACCGGCGTCGGTGGATTCACTGTCACGGTCAACGTCTGCGTCCCTGTCCCACCCGCGTTAACGGCGGAAAGGGTGACCGTAGAGGTCCCTGCAACGGTAGGGGTGCCTGAAATAACTCCGCTGGTTATGTCGATGGCCAGACCACTAGGCAAACCCGTAGCGGCGTAAGAAGTAGGAGTGTTATTAGCGACGATGGTGTAACTGAAGGTCTGACCTACCACAGCTGCGGCGGTGCTCAGGCTAGAAATCACTGGCGTCGGCGGATTTACGGTCAATGTCAATGTCTTCGTCCCAGTGCCACCCGCGTTAACGGCGGAAAGGGTCACCGTAGAGGAGCCTGTGGCGGTAGGGGTGCCTGAAATAACCCCACTTGTTGTGTTGATGGCCAGACCACTAGGCAAACCCGTAGCGGCGTAAGAAGTAGGAGTGTTATTAGCGACAATGGTGTAACTGAAGGTCTGACCTACTACAGCTGTGGCGGTGCTCGGGCTGGAAATCACCGGCGTCGGCGGATTCACGATCAATGTCAATGTCTTCGTCCCGGTGCCACCCGCGTTAACGGCGGAAAGGGTGACCGTAGAGGTGCCTGCGTCGGTAGGGGTGCCTGAAATAACTCCGCTGGTTATGTCGATGGCCAGAGCACTAGGCAAACCCGTAGCGGCGTAAGAAGTAGGGGTGTTATTAGCGACAATGGTGTAACTGAAGGTCTGACCTACTACAGCTGTGGCGGTGCTCGGGCTGGAAATCACCGGCGTCGGCGGATTCACGGTGTTCCAGAAACCAGGTTCTAG
>SXQI01000013.1 GCA_005793025.1 Verrucomicrobiales bacterium | reverse complement strand
CTCGCACTGATCTCGTGCCTAGGGGCGGGGGAGAGGACACGGATCAACACGGGAGACCAATTATCCGTGCTGCTAAAGTTGAGGCAGTGCTCGATAGTAATGGGAAGATCATTGCACTGGTCGTTGTAGATCCTGGGTTTGGATACACCAAGGCCCCCAAAATCACTATCGAACCTCCTCCGGTTCTCACTGAAGAAGTGAAGCAAATCATCGAGGTTGCCAAAGTTGAGAATAAGGTCGTTGAGGTTCCAAAAGTGGAATCCAAAGTGGACCAGCAACTTGGTGGTATTGTTCAGTCGATCACCTTGCCTAAGTCCAAAGAAAACTTCACTTACGAAGCCAATAAAGTCTATGATTTAGTGGTTGAGAAGCCAAAAGATAAGGAAGGAACCGTTGCAAAAGCCACTGTCCGAACAGATGCCAACGGAAAGCTGATTCTCAATGCCAAAGGTGATGTCGAGGTCACGATTACAGATCCTGGACTTGGATATGATGAATCTCCCAAAGCATTCTTTACGGTAGATCCAATTGTCGAACGCAAGACTGAAGCTCCAAAAGAAGTGAAAGTTGTCGAGGTCAAGCAGGACGAAGTCATCGAGGTCTCTACGCTGATCAAACCGTAGTCTTCGTTTTTTAAGTTTCAACCCCAGAGTGGCTTCGGCTACTCTGGGGTTTCTTTTTATTCGGTTTTAAGGTTGGGTGGGTTTGTTTAAATCCTCCCATTTGGAGAGGCCGATTATTGGGAGGGCGAAACGGAAGTTTTCTTCTTGAGCGGGGGTGTCTGCGGTGCGGAAAACGTCATAGATTTTGCGGCGACGGCCGGGTGTAGCGATGCTGTCGGATTTCCGCTCCCATAAACCTAAATTCAATCCTCCTTCTTGAGAATGATCTACGTGGCGGTGGAGGATGAACGCATCGATGCCGGGGAGTGTTTCGGTTTGTTTGTAGGCGTAGGCGTAGGCGGCGGCTTGGATGAGTTCTCCTTCGGCGGTGGGTTTGGCATGGAAGCCTTGTTCGCTGAGGATTACCCGACGCGTTTTGCCACCGTGCTGGAATTCGGGTTTCTCTAGGAAGCGGATTAAGAGCGGTAAGTTTCGAAAGGTGATTCTTGGGGTGTTTTCGTCGAAGGTGGCGGATTTATCAAGCCAAGTTCTCGCTTCGAAGAGGTCTTCTGGATAGGGATGAAACGCTATGTGCCACGGGAAATCCCCGCCCTTTTGCGCTTGTTTTGCAAAATACTCTAGAAAAGGTCGCCCTGCAAAGGTCTGGGTTTTGTCCCCACCCGGATAATTGATATTCCAATGGTGCTCGAGGGAAACGAAAACGCGCGCAGTGGAATCGTGGGCTTTGATCGCCTCGTGTGCTAAGCGAACGCTAGTCAGATAATCATCGGCGAATTGCTCCATGGAAACTCGTCCCATATTGCTCCAAAACCAATGAGAGTTCACTTCGTTGCCGATGATATAGTTGACTACCCGTCCATGGGGGGATTTGGAGGAACCATAGCGGGCGGCGAGAAAACTTAGGCACGCTTGAAAAGCGGAGCGACCGTCGATTGTCACGGTATTGAACGCGCCGAGGTGGTTTGGGGCAGATCGGTCGTATCTGGGGTGAATCAAAAGTTTGTTCAGTTCAGGTTGTGGGCTCTCGTAGACGAGGATGATGAGCGAAACCAAGACGCCGGCACTCGCTAGGGGTTTGACTTGGTTATCGAGGTGAGTGATTGCCGAACGGTGAAAGCTATAATCACGGCCTTCCCACTGGTGAGGAATTGAATTGGTTGCCTTCGTCAGATCAAGCAGATCAGCGAGATTACAGTTTAGAGCGGCGTGTTTCACTCCAAGAGCAAGGGCGTCATCAACCATTTGGACTTGGAGGCCCTTTTTGCTGGATGCTTCAGGATAAGGCTCACCGGCTGATTCAAACGGGACCCAAAGCGCAAGGATAATCCAAAACACACCACTGAAGGCGTTGAATCCATTACGAAGATGTAATCTTGGGGAAATGTCGTTGTTAGAGTCTGAGTGCAAAGTGTTCACGTGAGTTGGATGTAGAGGAGTTAAAGAATAGTCACGTTATTTTGCTTATGAAGAAAAGAATACACAGAATTGCAAGCCGGGTTCGTTGGGCCATCGTCATCATTGCCCTCATAACAGGCGGGCTTAAACTTAGTTGGGGAAATGGACAGGCGAAGGAAAACGCCAAGGTGCCACCCGTGAGATTCCAATTAAATGTTAGCCCGATGGATCGAGAATTACCGCTAAAGGAACATGCTGCCATTGCACCTCGCGAGCAACACGATCTTCGTTAGGTTGATTGTTGGCTGAGTAATCTGGATGGGTTCAATTACAAATAAGAGGATTTCATGCACACATTGATGGCGGACGGATATGTCTCTCTGAAACCAACATTGGACAGGATCCGAACTTCGGGAATGATAGGAGGTATGCGAGTTCTGGTGGTGGAGGACGATAAGAAAATCGCCTCATTCATCGTAAACGGGTTGAGGCAGCAGGGGTATGCCGTGGATCACGCGACGGATGGGGAGCAAGGGTTGCTCATGGTTCGGGTCGCACCCTATGACGTCGCCGTATTTGATGTGATGTTGCCGAAGCTAGATGGCCTTCGATTGCTCAAAACGATTCGTGCAGAAAAACAGACTCTGCCCGTTATCATTCTGAGCGCGAAAGCCACGGTCGAGGATCGAGTGCGTGGGTTGCAGGCAGGAGGCGACGATTACCTGACGAAACCATTCGCGTTCGCGGAGCTGCAGGCGCGTATTCATGCGCTATTGCGCAGAACCAGCCATAGTGCTGAACCGACGCGCCTCGTGGTGGGGGAGCTCAAACTTGACCTTTTGACGCGTGAGGTATCGCGTGGGGGGCGCAAGATCGATCTCAAGGTGCGGGAGTTTTCGCTCATGGAGTATCTGATGCGGAACGCGGGTCGAGTGGTAACAAAAACGATGGTGCTCGAACATATCTGGGACTACAGCTTCGATCCCCAAACGAATATCGTGGATGTGTTGGTGCATCGGTTGCGAGTCAAAGTGGATAAAGGTTTTGGAACAAAAATGATCCAGACTCACCGGGGTGTT
>SXQI01000116.1 GCA_005793025.1 Verrucomicrobiales bacterium | reverse complement strand
GAGAGCAGATGCCCAACTCGCACCCAATTCCAGCATTCCCGCCTTCATCTCCAACGAATTCACCGTCGATGTGCTTAATTTCAGTGATCGGACCGAAACCGATCAAGGGAACTTTGTGCGCGATTTGATGGTGCCGGGTCTTGATCCTGATGCGAATGGTGGGGACGATTTCGTTGTCGAGATGTCCGCCTTTTTCTACTTCCCTGCAGGGGTTCACCGTCTCGGGGTTCACTGCGATGATGGATTCAAATTCATCGTTGGTAATAGCCTGACGGATACGACAACGCTTCCGTTCGCCTTCCATAACGGGGGCCCAGCCAATAACCAACGCTTCGAATTCGTCGTCAATGCGACAGGGTATTACCCGGTTCGGATGGTCTGGTATGAGGCTGGCGGTTCTGCCCACTTCGAACTCTATTCGGAGAACCTGTCCACAGGTGAACGTGTCTTGGTCAACGACGAGTTCGTTGCAAGTTCCATCAAAACCTTCCGTTCGGTCATCCTTGCACCCGCTCAGGTGGCGGCATTCACCTCCTCGAATGTCGCTGGTCCGTATGTCCAAGACGCGGCGGCGATCGTCGATTCAGCTGCTAAGACCATTACATTGGCTGCTGATGGAGATACAAAGTTCATCCGCCTACGCCTGTCGAACGCCCCCGGCACGATCACCATTAAAGGTGCTCAACTTAGCCCACAAGGGAAAGTAGTTCTGACCTACCAAGTGACGAACTAAGCGGAATCCATTCATATCCATTAAGTGAGGTTGGTAGAGATGCCAACCTCATTTTTTTTGTTGATAATCAAGAGCCCTTGTCAGTTCGTGTGAGCGAAAAAATGTTGGGTTTCTTGACAAACAGAACCACTCCAGCGAACACTGCGCATTCAATTATATGGCCGAGCCAAAAGCTAATGAACGGATGGAGAAAATAGTCTCCCTCTGCAAACGACGCGGTTTTGTGTTCCAATCCTCCGAAATCTACGGAGGCATCAACGGTTTTTGGGATTACGGTCCCCTGGGTGCGGAATTGAAACGCAATGTGAAGGATTATTGGTGGCGCAGCATGACGCAAAAGCGTGAGGATGTTGTGGGCCTAGAGGCTACGATCATCATGCATCCCAAGATCTGGCAAGCGAGTGGCCATACTTCCACATTCAGCGACCCCATGGTGGATTGCTTGCTGACAAAAAAGCGTTTTCGAGCCGATCAGATCGATCCTCAAAGCGGTGATATCCATAGTTACACTGGAGCCCATGACACGGTCGCCGGAAAATCATCCAGCGAGACTTACTCGGTGTTGATCCCGACAGGGAAGCACCCCGAATATGCAAGGAAAGTTGCCCGCCAATTCTACGCAGCACGGGGTGTGCCTGCTCCTGAATTGCTGGGTGAAACCATCGAAACGGTCAAAGAAACCGTCCGTTACAACCCAGATAACGGTAGCCTCCTGACAGAACCCCGCCCTTTCAACCTAATGTTCAAGACCTTTGTTGGTCCGGTTGAAAGCGAAGATAACGTTGCTTACCTTCGACCTGAAACCGCACAGGCTATCTTCGCCCAATTCAAAAACGTTCTGGATGTCGCACGTCAAAAGCTCCCGTTTGGAATCTGTCAAATCGGGAAAGCGTTTCGAAATGAAATCAACCCACGGAATTTCACCTTTCGTTCGCGCGAGTTTGAGCAAATGGAGTTGGAGTTTTTTATCAAACCAGACGACGCTGCGGCAAAGTCGAGTTTAACTGGAGGACCCGGAACCGAACCCAACTGGGGTTGGGAACAGTGGCACAAATATTGGGTTGAGCAGCGTGTCCAATGGTATGAAAGCATCGGTTTAAGCCGTGATGTGCTTGATTTCCATTGGCAAAAAAAGGAGGAACTCGCCCATTACGCAAAGGCAACGGTCGATATTCTCTACAAGTTTCCCTTCGGAACGCAGGAGTTGGAAGGGATCGCAGCACGAGGAAATTACGATCTGACGCAGCACCAAACCTTCAGCGGCAAATCCATGGAATACTTTGACGAGGAAACAAAGACTCGTTTCGTTCCTCATGTCATTGAACCAAGTGCCGGGGTCGATCGCCTGGTCCTCGCCCTAATTTGCAACGCGTATACTGAGGAAGAAATCACCGATGAAAAAGGGGTAAAGGAAACTCGTGTGGTGATGAAACTCCACCCACGCGTCGCTCCTGTCAAAGTGGGAATCTTTCCGTTGCTGAAGAACAAGCCTGAGCTAGTCAAAAAAGCTCAGGAGGTGCGCGACCTGCTGCGAGCGGAGATGCCTGTTTTTTATGATGATGCTGGAGCCATCGGTCGCCGATACCGACGCCAGGATGAGGCTGGGACACCGTTTGGAGTTACGATCGACTTTGATACTCTTGGTGAAAAACCTGAATTGAAAGATACGGTCACATTACGGGATCGTGATACGATGCAACAATCCCGCATCGCAATCGGAGACCTCTTGCCATTTCTGCTCTCTAAGATTCGTTAATTAATTCTCATCTCGACCATACCAAATCCTCGTCGAACCAGTATCACTTGAAAGGAATTCCGAATCCAGACCCTACGCCGGCAATACCCGGAGTTCCCCCCAGTCCGGAACATCGCCCTGTAACCCTTTATCTCATCATCGGTCTCAAATTGATCAAAGGAATCACGTTACTCCTGATCGCGTTGGGTCTTTATCAGTTTAATGGAAAAAACTTAGGTGTCGCTTATGACTCCCTAATTCGTTTGATCCAAATGGATTCAGAAGCCGGGTTTTGGGGGACGATGGGTAATTGGTTTGATGGAATCAGTCTCCCGCTCAATGTTTGGATAGTGCCTTGCATCCTAGCTTATGGATTATTCTCGTTCGTAGAAGCGGTAGGGCTTTGGCTACGATCGAGTTGGGGTGGTTGGCTGGCAATCGCGGAGTCCACCTTCTTTATTCCAATCGAACTGTACAAACTGAGGTTGGGATTTACTTGGGGGATCTTTAGCATCTTAATCCTTAACGTGGTGATCGTCGTCTACCTTTTCCTAAACCGTCATCGCCTTTTTTCACAAAAGTAGAAAATCCACATCATTGGTAATGGGGTGGTTTTACATTGGTATTCCGAACTCGTTCCATTTCGATCTCTTCAACCGAGTTGGTGATCCCTCTCAATTCATTTTCCAAGCGAGTTATCCGTTTTCCTTGATCAACAATTACTGAGTTCAATTGATCGCAAAGATACTCGAGGTGGGTAATTTTGATTTCTAAAGATTCCATGAACCCACACTACCCTAATCCGACAATCAGTGGAATTGCCGTGTTTCTTGTTTCAAAATGGGTTCTAGATCTGCAATGTTGCGAGCCGGATGCGGTTTGGATAAAGTCCTCCAGTGATTGCGTTGCTTGATTACGGTGCGGGAAATCTACGGAGTGTTTTTAAGGCATTAGCCCACGTGGGGGCGGATGTCCGCATGGTAACTCGCCCCGAAGAACTCGATTCAGCTCATGCAGTGGTTTTGCCCGGGGTTGGTGCGTTCGACGACTGCTTAAATTCGATGCACCGCCAGGAATTGTTTTTGGGAGCAAGGGAATTTGTGAAAACCGGCCGTCCCTTTCTCGGGATCTGTGTTGGATACCAAGCGTTGTTCGAGAGAAGCGAGGAGTTTAACAGCTGCGCAGCGGGTCTGGCGGTCTTCTCCGGACGTGTGGTTCGGTTTTCTGCACAACCAGGGCTAAAAATTCCGCAAATTGGTTGGAACCAAGTCCGGTTGCTCAGGCCGGAATGTCCCCTATACAATGGAATTCCGGACCAAACTTATTTTTATTTCGTTCACAGCTTCTATCCGCAACCGACTGATCCTTCCATTGTTGCCACTGAGACAAACTACGGAACGACATTCGCCTCTTCCGTTTGGCGTGATAACGTTTTTGCGACGCAATTCCATCCTGAAAAAAGCCAGAAAGCAGGACTGCAATTACTCCACAATTTTGTCGCCTTGAGTAAATAACCGCCTTCTCTCAAT
>SXQI01000115.1 GCA_005793025.1 Verrucomicrobiales bacterium | reverse complement strand
TTTCGGGTGCCAATTGCTCTTGGATATAGGCGTCTGCTCCGATCTTGGAAAGTCGGGTCAATTCATCAGGCGTCGAACCATAAGCAAGTCGATTCAATACCGTGGCTCGAAGTAGTGCATCGGGAGCTAGGGGAACCGTTTGAACTCGATAAAACTCTTGGTTCCCTGTCATCGGTGCGGTCCAATTAAAGCCGGTGATCAAACCATCCTTGGTTTCTAGGAAATTACCGCCCAAGTTGGTTGATGTAAGTATCTTATAGGAATCGGTTGCCGGAAGGATAGGCAGGCGCAAAACCTTTTGTTGATTCGTTATCGTGAGTCCGATCGTGGCACTGTCCGCCTTCGCGGCAGGAGGCCAAAGAATGCAGAGGAAGCTCAGTGCGAGTAGCCGAATCACGATTCGATTATAAGAAGTTTTCACAGGCACATCCTTGGAATATCTGAACTTTTCGAGCATAGCCCGTGCCAAAACCCTGTCAAGCCACCACTAATAGGAGTAGCTCAGTCCCAATGTAAAGAAATGGGTTTGGCCGAGATCTAATTCAACTCGGTTCCCTCCTTGAAAATGTTGATAATCCGAGAGGCTTTGGTATTGATAGCCCATGGTAGCGTTCAGGGCTTTATAAACAGGGACTAGCAGATGAAAGTCTGCATACCAACCCGGCGAGATTCCTCGATCTGAACTTTGGTGTGACTGAGTATTTTTCGCGGATGAGTTGGGAATCTCAAGAGTGTGGTCGTAGGTAAAATCACTGCTCACGAAACCTAAGGCCAAGCCCGCTCCCACCGAGAGTTTAAGTTTTTCGCCTAGAGGCACTTGAGCATAAGGACCAATGCGTAGGCCATAAATATCTGCATCAAACGTTCTGGATCCACTAATTGAGGCCCCACGCAGAACAGTAGAATAAGTGCGCTGGGGTTCGTCATCGATCAATGGAATCCCTGGGCCTTCACAACATGGTAAAAATGGAGCAGTTGGAGGGATAATCCCACCTAATGAGTAAGAATCTGTCACTGTGGTGAGATTGGCAGAAAGCGGGCCGTGATCTCGGATTCCCCACTGGTTTTGGGAAATTCCCGCTAGAAAACCCCAAACAACATTCGTTAAATGATTAAATGATCCTAATTGTCGATTATATGTGAGTTCTAGTCCGTTTTGCGGCCCAGCTCCGTGGAGGTTTTGCGGGGCATCCACCACCTCTCCAGCGAAAATGTGTTGATTAAGCCGATCCTTCGAAATCTGGGACGAGTCTAGATAGCCCCATTTCCAAGTTAAGCCACCCGCATTATGGCTGGAGTCCAGTCCCACGAATCCGTCATCATAGACGCGGTCGACTCCGCGAGCAACCGAAGCATCCAATAGAACCCCGCTGTTGATCGGTGCGATTGCTTTGATCGAGCCAGTGATGCCGTAACCAGCTCGGTACGAAATTCCTACGCGGTTCAGTTTGTCCTCAGATGGCTTCAAATAGATTCTGGCTCTCGCACGACTATCGACGAAGTTTGGTTCAGGCAAATCTGTAGGTTTGTTCCGCAGACTACTGGGTTCAGGAGGAGTTGGATCGACTTGGTTAGGAAGAACTTGTGGAGTCGTTGCTAGTTCCTGCCGAACCCCTGTCAAAAGATTGGTGGATGGGTTGGTTAAGGCAGGAATTCTGCTTTCAGAAGTCACGGGAGGGGTTGTCAGGACGATCTGCGGAGCAACCACGGGAAGGGTTGGTGTTACAACCGGTTGTGGTTGGACTGGCTGGAGAAATGTTGGGGCCACAAAACCCGTGGCTTCGGGGGGGGGAAGAATGGTGAGCCACCCTTTTTTAGCTCCAACGACGGAGACCCGCGTGCCACCCGAAAGTCGTGCCAGAACTGCAAAACTCTCGCCTGGACCGGACCGAACATTGAGATGGTTGGCTGTAACTTTTGAATCCTCAATAAACGAGGCGTTGACGTAAACAGGCACCGATACAGGGATCGAAATCCTGAACCAATACTCTGGAGCTCCTGATCCGGGATTGTTGTTTGAAACCTTTTCACGGACGGTAACCGTTTGACCAAGTGAAAGTCGCGCGATGACTTCAGAGTTTAGAGATGGTGAACTCCGTAGATTGACTTTCGTCCCCTTTACCACAGCGAACTCTTCACCTCGCAGGAGCGGTGTGGTCGTTTCCAGAATAACTAGAAAAAGCAACAGGTAGTGAATTCTCATAGGAGAATCATGGAATTGAGATGATCCTGTAAAACCTCATTGCAAGAGGGGCACTCTGTGTTTTTGGTGGGCCTGTATCGATCCACTGGATCTTTGAACAGTTTCCAGTAATGGAAGGAACAGCCGTTTTCCATGAAATCAAATTAGTGCTGTACTGAATAAAATAAGTTTTCCCAAGCTCGGTTTGAAATTCCACTAGATTACCTTGATTTTGGAATTTGAGAGTTTGAATGATCGCCAACAGTTCCCCTGTGGGAGGTGTCGTTAGAGGAGTAGATATCAACTGTGTTGAGAAAATTGGGTGGGGAACTGCTCGGGAAGGCACGTAATATTCAACATGCAAGTCGACATGTTGTCCTGCAGGAAGCGGTTGGTCATACTGGATAAAACTTACTCCGTTAGTTTTGCCAGTTGCATTTTCAACCCGAGAGTTCGGAGGGAGATTGGTTATCAGAAGTCGGATACCCACGAGATCATTCGGAGTGGGATTAGTGAGTGTCACAGTTTGGTGGAACAGTCCTGTCTGGCGAACGAGCAAACTGTTCGTATCCACCAACGAAAGGACAAAAGGCACCTCAGGAAGGACAGTAATATGAATTGGCTTGGAATCGACCACCATGCCATCAGCGAAAGTTACTTCGGCAACCACCACGTTTGTCCCAGAGGGGATGTTCGTCCAATTGACAAAAGGAGGGGTATTGGTGGAGGTTCCAATCACCACATTCCCAGCAAAAAACTCTACTTTTTTAACTGGGGTCGGTGGGTTCTGCACCTCAGCAACGATTGGTAGCGTAATCGGAGAGATATAAATCGAGCCATTGGTCTGGCTCACAATCGTGACGATCGGTGGAGGGGCAGGGTTCCGAATTTCCAATAATCCAGAAACCAATTTCAATGCATAATGATCGTCGGATCCACCAGCAATCGTGATCGGATAAGTCCCAGCAGGACTCCCGACAGTCGCGCTAGTGGACATTGAAGGAAGTGTGTTGATTACAGATCTGGTTTCGCCAAATTTAAATCCTGAATCAGTAAATCGAAACGGAGGGTTCGGTTGGCCAACGGTTTTTGTGTGGTTTTCGACCGTGAGAGTTAGAACAGCTTTATCGATTGTAAAAGATTGTTGGGTCAATTTCGCTGCTCCATTATTGAGATCTCCAGCTTGGTTTGCGTTGATGGTGACCGCTCCTAGATTTGTAACTGTTATTATGGAGCCATGGGGTCCAGACGAAATCGCAGGACCACTCCCCACTGTAAAAATCACCGGTAACCCGGAACTAGAATTTGCGTGGATGCTGAATATGTCGCCATAGGTTTTCGTAGGGATGGGATCGAAAACAATAGTTTGAGGTTTAGGGGTGATAACCAATGTCCCCGGCGTGAATCCTTGGAACGTGTAATGATCATCTGAGCCACCTGTAACCGTGATCTGATACGTTCCAACAGGGCTCGTGGTTGTGGCCGTGGTTGATGTTGACGGCAATGTGTTCAACACGGTGTTTGTTTCACCGAGTTTGAATCCATCGTAAATAAGTTGAAATGGCGGGTTAGGTTGACCAACGGGTTTCGTTTGGTTTTCAACCCGAAGGGTTAGCGGGGCTTTTTCGACATTGAACGACTGCTGCGACAATGTTGCTGCCCCATGATTTGGATTTCCCGCTTGGTTTGCATTGATGGTCACCACTCCCAGATTTGTGAGAGTAATTGTCGAACCATTGGGGCCAGACGAGATCGCTGGCCCACTTCCCACTGTAAAAACCACAGGCAATCCGGAACTAGCATTCGCGTGAAGGCTAAATATGTCGCCATAAGTCTTGCTGTGGATGGGATCAAAAACGATCGTTTGAGGTTTAGGGGTGATAACCAATGTCCCCGGCGTGAATCCTTGGAATGTGTAATGATCGTCGGAACCGCCATTGACGTTAATCGGGTATGTTCCAACAGGGCTCGTGGTTGTGGCGGTAGTGAAAGCTAAAGGCTGAGTGTTTAAAACACTGGAGGTTTCTCCAAGCCTGAATCCAGAAAAAGTAATCTGAAAGGGTGGGTTGGGTTGACCGAAGGGCTTCGTGTTGTTTTCGACGGTCAAAATCAGCGGGGCTTTTTCGACATTGAACGACTGCTGCGACATTGTCGCTGTAGCATGATTTGGATTTCCCACTTGGTTTGCATTGATGGTCACCACTCCCAGATTTGTGAGAGTAATCGTCGAACCATTGGGTCCAGACGAGATCGCTGGTCCACTTTCTACTGTAAAAGATACTGGCAAACCTGAACCTGAACTCGCTCGTGTCGTGAAGACTTCTCCGTAGGTTTTAGTCGTGATGGGATCGAAAACAATGGTTTGAGGGCTTGGGGTAATGAGCAGCGTCCCAGAGGAATAACTTTGGAAAGAGTAATTATTATCGGAACCGCCAGAGATCGTGATGGGGTAAGACCCAACCGGGCTGTTGATTGTAGCAAGTGTTGTCAGGGAGGGTGGAACATTTAGCACCGACGCATTCTCACCCAATTTGAAACCAGAATAGTTGATTAGAAATGGAGGGTTTGGCTGACCGAATGGTCGAGTCAATGATTCTGCGCTCACAGTCAGAGGAGCCTTCGTAACGTTAAAGGTTTGAATGCTGCTCGCTGGAAAATGGTTTTCGTCTCCAGACTGCACTGCTTTGACACTCACCGATCCAGCCCCCGTAATGCTGATAACGGCTGAAGATTCAGTGGCGTTAAGGTTGTTTACCACGGAGTAATTCACTGGTAAATCGGAGGAAGATTCCGCATTCACCTGAAAGGGAGTGTCGCCATAGACTTTGTCTGCGATTGGTAAAAAAATGACGTTTTGTTGGATTTTCCCAAACTCGACGGAACCAATGTCGATCCCATGGTCTTGGGGGCGAACAGCTCCGCGTTGATCAAGGATTGGGGCACCTTCAGCTAGGCTTCCCCCTCCTCCAATCGCCGGGCTCGTGTTGGATAAGCGATGTGTCAAGGTTGGACCGCCGTAATCCCCTAACGGTTCCAGTCCTGCTGGCAGGTTGATCAAATCAGACGGCACCCACCAGTTGGTTCCAAATTGGTTGGTTGCAATTTGTCCAAGAAGATTGTGCCCCAAACTTTGGTATCCACCAAGAGCAGGTCCAAGATCGACCCATGCTTTGGCTTCATTATCGGATATTATTGTGTTTAACAACTGAACTGCCCCTTGGTCGCTGAAGAGTCCACCTCCGCGACTCATTCCATCGCCCCCCATGCCGCCGCCTCCGCTCCCTTCTCCTCCAAGGCCTCCGAGTGCACGATTTCGGGTTATGGTGACGTTGACCAACAGAAGGTTTCCGATCGCGACATGGATACCTCCTCCGCTTCCTTCTCCGCCTCCGCCGCCACCACCTCCACCATTGATGTCAACGTTATTTCCGCCCTTTCCTCCAATCGCTACGTTCCCACTGAAGGTGCAGTTCGTCATAGTTGCCGAACCTCCCGCAATTTGTAATCCCCCTCCGGTTCCTTTAAATGCGCCACCTCCGCCAGTCGTCACAACATTTGTTCCGAGTTTTCCTATGACGGTGTTCGAGCAGATTGTGGAAGACACGCAGATCAGTTGTCCCACGCTATAGATTCCGCCGCCTTGATCCATGGCTTGATTATTGGCGATCAAGCACTCTTCTATGCTGAGTCGGCCCGAATTATGAATGGCTCCTCCCGGAACGGTTGAGACTGCTTGCTGAATTGTGAGTTTTCGGAGAATTGCAGAGGCTCCTTGATTTACTTGGAAGAGGCTAAAAGCGTTTGTGCGTTTCTCTCCACTAATGATTGTCTGCTCTGGAGCTCGTCCCAAAAACTCAACAATTCCCACAACAGCAGGGAGTGGGGAATGAAGTTTGATGGTTCCATCGATCGTGAAACGGATGGTGTTGGTTCCTGTGGAACGGTTCGCTGCGCGGATGTTTTCTCGAAGGCTGCCAACTCCATCATCCTGCAGATTTGTTACTATGAACTCGGCAGCTAAACTTTGGCCCAATACCATCGAGCAAAGGAATCCCAGCGCAGTTTTGATAAAATAATGAAACTTCATTCAATCTGATGGGGTTTAGTGTCCCTCATAAATCACTCTTGATGATGACTAACAACTATCAAACGAATGGTGAAAAACGCGAGTGTTTGGCTAGGTCCTTGGTATAAGTTGGTTGGGATTATTTGCTGAAACTGACGATGTTTTTTTGAAGTCGAAGGATTCTTCGCTAACTCTGAAATGCATCGCAGAAAGAAGTTTCCGGCCGGAAAGGCGAGTTGTGGAGGTTGAGTCGATCCACGTTCCATCCTCCATCCTTTGGCGAGCAACAATCAGGCTTAATGTTTCAAGATTACCTAATAAACCACCAAGGATTGTGAATTGTTCAAGCAAGTTAATCTCTAGTCTAGCAACTTCAAATTCGAGCTGATCAACGACGACAATTCCTCCCAATCGGTTGATCAATCGGTCCGCAAATTCTTCGGTCGGCAAGTTCCCGGACTTAGGAGCGAACTTCAACACCCAAAATTTTCGACCTGCAATCGCTTCCTCTCCGGTGAGTTGAAAATTGAAACGATTGATCAGCGGGTGATTCAACCAAGGACTCTTCTGCATTGCACCTGTGGCGACTGTTGGGGGATCATTTTTGCGTTTTTGTTGTTTTCCAATCTTGTTTTTGGCATCTGCTACAGGGACTCCATCCACACTGAGTAATTGGGCGTGCGATGCGCCTTGTCTCTGGGTCATTCTCGAAATGGTGACTTTAGTCTCCAAAGCCTTTTCGAAGGACTTGTCCATTTTTTCGAGTTTCGTGCGCTTTTGATACTCATAAGCAGAACCATTCTCGGAGCGAGTTAGGGAGAGTGCTTTCTCCTGAATTTTTTGGACGATTTCATCTGCGGTCAGCGAGGCGTGAACATGCTGAATCGAAAGCAATTCAACCATCAAAAAGCACCCGATAAATATCGCGAACTGTTTGGTGAGGTGCTTCATTGCTTGTATGATGTGTTACTCCTGCAAAAGCACAAGCATGGCTTTTAAAAAACTGCCAAATCGACCTATTCTTTTTTTGGTAATTCCGGGGATGGTTTGGTGATGGATGTTGTGTTGGTCTGCTCTTTATTTCTCAAACTTTTTATTAACCTCTGCCTGAGATCATGCAATTCCACGTTAGTGGAAAGATTCAGGTGAGATCGAGCTTGGAGAAACTGTCCAGAATTCATCTCAATCCGTGCTAAGTGTAGAAAAACTCCTTCTTTTTCTAGGTCCGTTTTCGCGAGAGCGAGAGCGTTATTCCATGCGCTTAGAGCTTCCACAGTCCGCAGCGGTTTTATTCCGTAAAATGATTGGGCGTAGTCGCTGGCCAAAACGAAATCGTGCGGAGTAATCGCCATTGCTTG
>SXQI01000114.1 GCA_005793025.1 Verrucomicrobiales bacterium | reverse complement strand
GGTTGCGGTGGGCACCGCTTGGGTTCAAGCAGCCACCAACAACCTCCCTGCGTCCGCTAGTCTGCCCTTGGGCAGCTCAACGACGCGTGGTTTCACAGTCAAAACATTTCAGGCGCCTGAAGCCACCGTCGTGGGTAACGGATTCCTGAGGGCTCTGAACCAAGTCAATGGTACATTGACCGATGCAGGAGGAGCTGCCGTGCCAAACGAAGCAGTTGCGGGAACTAACGCTGACGGTTCCACCACGGTGGACACCATCAATTTTGAATTGGAAGCCAACATTTTCGATCAGGTCGATGGCGACTTGAACTGGTTGACCACTTTTTGGCCCACCTACTTCCCCGGAATCCCCGGCCAGAATGGCAGCTCGGCAAATTTCGCGGTCGAAGCCATTGGTTTTATCGAGTTGCCAGCGGGCATTACCACGTTTGGGGTGAGCGTTGGTGCGGATCGAACCGACGTCAACGACGATGATGGTTATCAAGTGTTTGTCGGGACGAATCCTCGTGATTTCTTCGCACTGAAAGTCGGGGAATACGATCGAGGTCCGATGAGACCGTTCACGAGCAATCAACATAGCGAAAGTGTTTGGTCGGTGAATGCTCCCACAGCGGGGCTTTACCCCTTCAGGATCCTTCATTGGCAAACTGGCCACTCATCCAATCTCCAACTTTACTCGATCAACGACGCGGGTTGGCGTGTTCTCGTGAATGATCCCGCAGACAACACGGCCTTGAAATCGTATGCGGTTTCCTCGGTGGCATCAGCCAACGGTGCCTATGTGGCTCAAGCCGCACCTGCTCGGGGATCCGATGGTAATAGTTCATCCGCACCGATCACGGCGTTGATCGTGGATGGAGCGGCGACCGTCGCAACATCAACCGTGAAAATGTCTCTGAACGGAACTGCTGTGATTCCGCAGTCGATCACGAAGTCCGGTGGCAAAATCTCCGTGGCTTACTCCCCCAACGCTTCCCGAAGCTCACGTGATAACCTCGTCAGCTTGGAGTATAAGGATTCGGCAGGAGTTACTCAGACTAGCTCGTGGAACTTCGGAATCGTGCTCTCAGGTGGATCCTCCTCTTTAGTGACAGGGCAATGGGATTTCGATCGCGGTGATCTCTCCGCGACGGTCGGCAAACCCCTTCAATATTTCGACGGCGACAATGGTCGAACCAAGGCAGGCACAGAGTTCGGGACAACCGCTTCGTTCGGTCTCCCTCAGATCCAAGGCAAGGATGTTAAGGTCATGAAAGTCCCTGGAGATGTCGTCCGAGAGATCGGCTATATCATGGATCATGGGATCAAACCCAACGGCGGTGGCACACGAGTCAACCAATACACGATTGTATTTGATATTTACGTCAGCACGTCCGGGCCCGGAGCAGCGTCGTTGCTCCAGACGAGTTCATTGAACAACACGGATGATGGGGATCTCTTCTGGCAGGGGAATAACTTTGGTCAAGGCGGCGGGGGTTACAACGGGACTGGCGCGTTTACCGCAGGTGCTTGGCATCGGGTTGCGGCGGCGTATGACGAAGCTGCCACACCGCCCGTGGTGACCAAATATGTCGATGGCATCAAGCAAGACGACTGGACGGCCAACCAAGGATTGGATGCGGTGCGACGTGCGCTGCAACCTACCGCGATCCTTTTTGGTGATGGCGATCAAGACGAACGTCGGGAGATGTATGTCAATTCCATCCAGATCCGTGCAGGCAAACTCAGTGATGCCGAGCTTTTCCTTTTGGGTGCTCCGTCCGCTGGTGGTATTCCGCAAAATCTTCCTGCCAGCAATGTGACGGGTCAATGGGACTTCGATCGCGGTAATTTGGCTGCGACTATTGGAAAGCCTCTCCAATATTTCGACGGGGATGCTGGTCTTACCAAGGCAGGGACAGAATATGGAAGCACAACGGTATTCGGGATTCCTGATATCGGGGGGGAGCCAGCTTCCGTGATGAAAGTCCCGGGTGATCTCGTGCGCGAGATTGGTTACATCATGGATCATGGCATCAAGCCCAATGGCGGTGGCACACGTGTGAACCAGTACACGATTGTGTTTGATATTTATGTCGGCACGAGCGGCCCCGGTGCAGCGTCATTGTTGCAGATCAGCTCATTGAGCAATACGGATGATGGCGATCTGTTCTGGCAGGGAAGTAACTTTGGACAAGGTGGTGGAGGTTACAATGGGACCGGCGCTTTCACCGCAGGGGGTTGGCATCGGGTCGTCGCCGCGTATGATGAAGCCGCTACTCCGCCCGTGGTTACCAAGTATGTCGATGGTATCAAACAGGACGATTGGACTGCCAACCAAGGTTTGGATGCGGCGCGTCGTGCATTGCAGCCGACGGCGATCTTGTTCGGCGATGGTGATCAGGATGAACGTCGCGAGATGTTCGTAAACTCCATCCAAATTCGCTCCGGCAAAATGAGTGATGCCGAAATCGTGCTTCTCGGAGGACCTGCCGCTGTCGGCGTTGCCGTGGCGGTTCCTACTAGCACCGTGACAGGTCAGTGGGATTTTGATCGTGGAAACCTTTCAGCAACCATCGGCAAACCGTTGCAATACTTTGATGGCGACGCTGGCTTGACCAAAGCAGGAACGGCATTCGGAACAACCGAATCGTTCGGGTTGCCGAGCATTGCTGGAAATAACGGGTTGGTGATGAAAGTCCCCGGTGATGTTGTCCGCGAGATCGGGTATATCATGGATCATGGAATCAAACCTAATGGCGGTGGAACCCGGGTGAATCAGTATACCATTGTATTTGATATCTATGTGGGCACGGCTGGACCGGGAGCGGCTTCATTGCTGCAGATCAGTTCGTTGAACAACACCGATGATGGTGATCTCTTCTGGCAGGGGAGCAACTTCGGACAAGGTGGCGGAGGTTACAACGGGACGGGAGCTTTCACGGCAGGTGCATGGCATCGCGTGGCAGCAGCGTATGACGAAGCTGCGACACCTCCTGTGGTGACCAAATATGTCGATGGCATCAAGCAGGACGATTGGACAGCCAACCAAGGGTTGGACGCCGTGCGTCGTGCGTTGCAACCCACCGCGATCCTTTTCGGAGATGGGGATCAAGATGAACGTCGCGAGATGTATGTCAATTCCATCCAAATTCGCGCTGGCAAACTCAGCGATGCTCAACTGGCCTTTCTAGGCACGCCTTCAGGCAATGGGATCCCTGTTGATCTCCCGCAAAGCAGTGTGACGGGCCAGTGGGACTTCGACCGAGGTAACCTGTCCGCCACTGTGGGTAAGGCATTGCAATACTTCGACGGAGACGCTGGCCGGACCAAGGCGGGGACAGAATTCGGTTCCACGGAATCCTTCGGGCTTCCGGGGATCGGCGGAGCATCAGCAATGGTCATGAAAGTTCCCGGCGATCTCGTTCGCGAGATTGGTTATATCATGGATCACGGCATCAAACCAAACGGTGGTGGAAGTCGCGTGAATCAATATACGATTGTATTTGATATCTATATGGGGACAAGCGGACCCGGTGCAGCGTCGTTGCTCCAGATCAGTTCCCTCAGCAACACAGACGATGGCGATCTCTTCTGGCAGGGCAACAACTTCGGTCAAGGCGGCGGCGGCTACAACGGCACCGGAGCCTTTACTGCCGGTGCATGGCACCGGGTTTCAGCTGCCTATGACGAAGCGGCGACACCTCCGGTGGTGACCAAATACGTCGATGGCATCAAGCAGGACGATTGGACTGCTAACCAAGGGTTGGACGCAGTGCGTCGAGCCTTACAGCCCACCGCGATTCTGTTCGGTGATGGTGATCAAGATGAACGTCGTGAAATGTTCGTCAACTCGATCCAAATTCGTGCTGGCAAACTCAGTGATGCGGATCTGGAACAACTCGGCGGACCCAACGTGAATGGTATCCCCATGGTGATCGGATACGGAAGCGTCCGACGTCCGCTCGAAGTAACGGGTGCTGTTCCCGCAGGTTTGACGGGTTCGCCTCTCACTAACATTGTTGTGGACGAAGCGAACCGAACCATCACTGCGGAGATTCCGATCGACGGAAGTCAGGGCTACCTGATCATCAAACCGTTCGTCAAGATCCTCAGCACTGTGATCGCCAACGGCAAGCTAGTGGTGACTTACCAATAACCAAGAGTTTCAGCAAAAGGATTGCTGAACGCATTCTCACGGAGGCCGATCATTTGATCGGCCTCCTTTTTTCTTACTGGGCGGAATCGAATACGTTTGTCTTGCTGTAGTTGAACGTGTTGGTTTGATTAGTTAGATCTGATGCAAAAACTGCGTTCTGTCCATTTGTATCTCGGGTGTATTTTCGCACCGTTACTTTTGTTCTTCGCTATTTCAGGGATCTGGCAGATTTTTGGTTTTGGGAACTCGGATTTGTTAGGTGTCATCTCCACCATTCACACTGCGAAGAGGCTAAAATCCGGTGGCTTGAGTCTAACCAGTCCCATGCTCCTTGTGTTCATTCTACTCATGGCAGTGAGCTTCATTGTGACGACAGTTTTAGGAGTGGTGATGGCTCTCAAGTTTGGTCGGAATCGTCGGGTGGCATTTTATTGCTTGGGAATTGGCATCATTGTCCCTTTAGTCCTCGTGTTGATGAGAGTGTTTGCTTAAGGATTAACTTACTTTGAGTCTTCGTCTTGAAATGATGCAGGTAGCCCGGCTTGCACCCAAGTTGTTGGGAGTGGAGGCTTCGCAGTTGGTGAGCACATTCCTCAATTCCCAGCGGCACCCAGCGGGTGGATTTGCGGATCGTTCCGGGAAAAGCGATCTTTACTACACAGTTTTCGCGTTGGATTCGTTGATTGCACTCCAACTTGATTTGGATCGTCCAGAATTGCGTGGATATCTCGCCACATTCAGCAATGGAAACGGTCTCGATTTCGTGCATCGTTGCTGTCTTGCCCGAGCTTGGGCTGCACTCGGCGAGCGACCGGAACAGACGCTGGCTATTTTGGAGGGCGTAGAAAGTTTCCGTACTTCTGACGGTGGTTATCATGCGCTGCCAAATCAACCCTTTGGCAGCACGTATGGAGCGTTTTTAGCCGTCGGCGCGTATCAAGATTTGGGAAGGATGGTCCCGGAACCTCTGAGGTTGGTCCAGAGCCTCAAGTTTTTGGAAACGCGGGATGGGGCATGGGCGAACGAACGGTCGGTTCCCTTGGGTTCAACCAACGCGACGGCGGCTGCGGTGACCGTGTTGCGACAATTGAATCAACCCATCAATCCCGCAGTCGGGGAGTGGTTGTTGCGTCGAGCCCATGTGCAAGGCGGTTTCTGCGCCGCTGCAGGAGTCCCATTGCCTGACCTACTCTCGACCGCCACTGCGTTGCACGCCCTCGCCGGGTTACAAACCGACTTCGAGGCTCTGAGGGAGCCTTGCCTTGATTTTGTGGATTCCCTATGGACGAATGCCGGTTCTTTTCACGGCCATTGGCAGGAAGACACTTTGGATTCAGAATACACTTTTTACGGGTTGTTGGCGTCGGGCCATCTGTCTGTCTAAAGCCGAATAAAAATTTGGCGGCGGTGTAGGAATCGACAAAACAATACCGCCAACCCCAATCCAAGCATCGCCACGACTAAGTCTCCAAACCCTGTTAATACATGGGTGTTGAGGAAAATCTTGAGATCACCTCCCGCGAAACGGCTGGCGAGTTTCCCGAAACCAAGGAGGTTTTCCGCGAGATAGACTGTGATGGGATTTAATCCCACCCAAACAAACGGCTGGCACCAAGTTTGGAACTTCCACACATCGACAATCAGATAGAAGGTTGCCAAGAAAAGGCAGCTATACCCTCCCGCTACACAGACGAATGAGGACGACCAAATCCGTTTCACCACGGGAAATTGCGTGCCCCAAATAAAACCAACCAACACGAGAACCACTCCTGCACCCGCTAGCCAGCGCACTTTGTGAATCTCGTTGAGTTTTCGGCTCTGAAGTAACAATCCTGCACAAACCCCTAACAAACAGGATGCCACAGCAGGGATGGTGCTCAGCAACCCCTCTGGATCCCAGTAAGTATCGTTCAATCGTCCCGGAAGGAACAAGAAATCTACGTGATGCGCTAGGTTGCGGCCGGGTTCGTAAATGCCGGAGACATAATTCGTCGTTTGGAGATAAAGCGTCTTTGCGTTGGTGGTGCCCGTTGTCGCCATCATTTGCTCCACTGCGGGAACGGTGAGCGTGATATCTCGAATTGGCATCCGCGACATCAACCCCCAGTAACCAATCAACAATCCTGCAGCCACCCCAGCCAACCAACGAGTGGGAACCAAACAAAAGATCAACCCAGCGAATAAATACGCCAAGCCGATCCGTTGTAACACCCCGAGCATGCGGTTACCGGGCCACTCGTTGGCAAAACCTCCGTAATAGAAAAGACCTGCCAAAACCAGCAACACCCCTCGGGAAATGACGCGTCTGATCGCGGCTGATCGTCCTTCGGTCTTCAAGATTTTCGAGAGAGAAAAGACCATCGAAACCCCGACAATAAACACGAACATCGGGAAAATCAGATCGTAGAACGCGAACCCTTCCCACGTCTTATGCGTGAGTTGTTGCGCGATAAACTTTAAGCAGGGGATATCCCCCATCGCGCTGAGAGCCCTGACAATCGCCGCTGCTCCGATAATCCAGACCATATCAAAACCGCGAAGCGCATCGAGGGACATCAAGCGGTCCGATTTACCATGAACCTTGGGAGTTGGAACAGCAGGCGAGGTGGTCATGGAGGAGCATGGTATTGTTATTGTGTCGGTTAACCAACCCCAATTTCTTCGAGATTAAATACTGCAAACAGATCTCAAAACCTTGAGACTCTGGCGAAACCACAACAAAAGAATCTCATGAGACGAAATTGGATGCTCTTACTACTCGTGGTGCTCACGTTGGAAACCCGTGGGGCAGAACCGATCCCTGATAAACTGGTTGTTTTAACTTTCGATGATTCGGTGGCGTCACAATTCACGGTCGTGCGGCCGTTGCTTCAAAAGTATCGTTTCGGCGCCACATTCTTTATTACTGAAGGATTCTCATTCTCCACCGACAAAAAGAACTACATGACTTGGGAACAGATCGCCCAATTGCATCGCGATGGATTCGAGATCGGCAATCACACGAGGGATCACTTTGGAGTTAACTCAAAGAATTTTGCACAACTAAAAGAACAGCTCCAAGCGATTAACGATCGCTGCGCGACCCATCAAATCCCTAAACCCACATCGTTCGCTTACCCGGGTAATAGTATCGCAAAAGAGGCCCTGCCGGTGTTGGCCGAGATGGGGATTCGATTTGCTCGAAGAGGTGGGGCTCCTGAATTTCCTTATGAAAAGGGAGGAGGCCTTGCATACGAGCTTGGGCTTGATCACCTCCTTCTGATCCCTACTGCGGGCGACGCACGGCCTGATTGGACATTGGACAACCTTAAAAAAGCAGTCGCTCTCGCCAAAAACGGCAAGATCGCGGTGCTCCAATTTCATGGGGTTCCCGACTTGGATCACCCGTGGGTCAACACCCCTGTCGAACGATTCGGAGAATACATGAAGTTCTTGAATGAAGGTGGTTTTAAAGTGATCGCCCTACGGGATATCGAAAAATACGTGACAGGAATTGATCCACCACCCGACCCATTTGCGATCATCGAAACCCGTAAGAAAGCGATCTCCAACGGAACCAGTGCACCTTGAATCAACGTAGTTTTGGGTTCCACCGGTTAAAAATAATCGTTTGCATCGGGAATGGGGTTCTGCTAATGATCTCGTTCCCGCAGGTGGTCTGTGGGGCGATTTTACTGAAGTTATGGCTCAACATCCTAGCTTGCGTGGTTCGAGTGCACTTGGTGCGAAACGCAATGTATTGAAACGATTTGAACGGGTGGAACTGTTGAAGAAACGCACCCAATGGAAGGAAGGTGACCGTGTCACCGGCCTGCGTAAAACCAAGCCCGAAGCTTAATCCAATTGTCCAACGCGTCGGGTGGTGGATGAAGATCCGCCACCCGTTGCTTTTTTAAGGTGCGAAATGTCTGTGCGTCTCCAAAAACATTTGGCCGACGCCGGAATCGCGTCCCGCCGTGCAAGTGAACAGGTGATTCTCGACGGTCGAGTCACGGTGAACGGCAAGGTGGTGACGGTTCTGGGAACCAAAATTGATCCCCAACATGATCGGGTGAAGGTGGACGGGGTAGAGCTGAAGTCCAAAAAGAAGCTCTATATTGCGATTCATAAACCTAAAGGGTTGATTTGTTCCAATGCGGATCCTGAGGGACGGCCGTTGGTGGTGGAGTTGCTCCCGCAAGAATGGTCAGGGCTGCATTCTGTGGGTCGTCTGGATTTTAATAGCGAGGGGCTGATTTTCTTTACTAATGATGGTGATTTTTCGTTAAGGCTGACGCATCCGCGATACGGGGTAATTAAGAAGTATCTGGTCATGGTGCCTGTGAAATTGGATCCCGCGATTCTGAAACGTTTTACTGATGGCGTGTTTCATGAGGGGGATAAGCTCGTGGCTGAACGAGCGAGGTTGTTGAAATGTTCCAATTCAGGGTCGGTTGTCGAGATCACGTTACGCGAAGGCAAAAACCGAGAAGTGCGGCGCATGTTCGAAACGCATAATATCCCTATCGACCGCTTGGTGCGGACGCAGATTGGGGGGATCAAGTTGGGTGAAATGCCACGGGGCCGTTGGAGGGCGTTGACAGAATCGGAAATCAAATCTTTAATGATGCCGAGTCGTTGATGGGGGCGGTGCGTGCCTTGATTCGACCGTTGGACACATGAAATTTTTTCCTCAAAATTGGTGCTCTTGGTTGCTTTTGGTGGGGCTTTTGACCCCTTGCCTTCACGCCGCTGAAAAAGCCCGGGTGAACCAACCTCGAGTCAATGTCCGAGGGCAGGCGGCGATGACGAGCGAGGTGGTGACGCAATTGCAGAAGGATGAGGAGGTTTCTGTTCTCGAGGAAATTACGATCGCTAAACCCAAAGCCGGGGAGCCTTCGAAATGGGCGAAGATCCAAATGCCGAAGAATACGCCGGTGTGGGTTTATGGGCCGTTGCTGAAGGATCGAACGATTTCCTCACGCAAATTGAATTTAAGGGCAGGCCCGGGAGAGAATTACAGCGTGGTGGGTCGCCTCGAAAAAGGGGAGACAATTAAGGAAATCCGATCGTTGGAAGATTGGGTTGAGATTGATACCCCACAGAACGCGTTCGCTTTTTTGGATGCCAATTTGTTGACCAAGGACGGCGTCGCCGGAACAGCTCCGACTGAGAAACCTGCGGAAGTGCCGGTGCCGATCGCGGTCGTGGTTCCTCTAGCTCCTGTTGTAGTCGTGCCTTTGACGACGGAATCGTTAGCGGAGGGAGTTCCACCCGTTGCTGTGGTGGAGAAAAAACCGGAACCCGTCAAACCTGAAGTCGCTCCCGTGCCTGCACCAACGCCGGTTCCAGTGGCCGCCGAGCCAGTCCCGGTTGTCGCAATCAAGCCTGTCGAGCAAGTGGTTTCAGCTGTGGCAGAGTCTGGTCCGGCTCCCCGAAGGATTGTTCGGCGTGAGGGCACGGTGCGATCGACCCGCTTTAACATCCAAGCTCCAACTTATTTCGAGTTGGTCTCCTCCGAAGGAAACATTGGGATCAATTACCTTCAGGCGGAAAGGATCGGACTGAAGTTAAAAGAATATCGGGGAAAGAAAGTGGTGGTGACGGGTGAAGAATCTATTGATCGACGCTATCCTTCGCGACCGGTCATGGAAATTGAAACGATCGAAACGGCTCCTTGATGTTCTTGAGCAATCTCATCGATGGGCGTGTGATTGCGGAACAGTTACACGGGGAGACGAGCCAGAGGATTGCTTCTTTAAGTCAACGAGGCCTCCAAGTGGGGTTGGCATTCGTCCGAGTGGGAGAGGATCCTGCGTCCCAAGTTTATGTTGGGATGAAGGAGAAGACGGCGGAGCGATTGGGCGTGCGATCGGTCACTCACGTGCTGCCCGAGCAGGTTTCCCAATCCGAATTACTCGAGCTGATTGCTCGATTGAACGCGGACCCTTTAGTTCACGGTATTTTGGTTCAGGCACCGATCCCACGGCACATCGACTCGGCACAAATCTATTCAGCGGTCTGCCCCAAGAAGGATGTGGACGGATTCCATCCCATCAATATCGGGAAAGTTTTACTAGGGGATCCTTCAGGATTCCTACCGTGTACGCCGGCTGGCGTGCACGAGCTGTTAATTCGAAGCGGTGTCCCCGTGGCTGGGGCGGATGTGGTGGTGTTGGGCCGTGGCAATATCGTTGGCAAGCCGATGGCAGCAATTCTCATGCAGAAATCCCCCCACGCCGATGCCACAGTGACGCTTTGTCATTCTCGTAGCCGCCATGTGGCGGAGCATTGTCGCCGCGCCGATATTATTATTGCGGCGATGGGTGTCCCGTTATTCGTCAAAGCAGAAATGGTTCGCGAGGGATCGGTTGTGATCGATGTGGGAGTGAATCGAATTAAAGACTCCTCCACCAAAACTGGAACGCGATTAGTGGGGGATGTGGATTTCGTTAATATTCAGCCGAAAGCCCTCAAAATAACCCCAAATCCTGGTGGGGTTGGACCGATGACCATCGCGATGTTGATGCGTAATACGGTCACCGCGGCAGAGAATTTTTCCAAATAAAAAACATTAATTCTTAAAACCGAAATGCAACCGACTCGAATTCACCCCGATTTACAGGCATCACTCCTCTGTGAGGACATCCGACAAGAAGCCAGCGGTAATCTTATTTTGATTGGTGTGATCGGGTATATTAACGTGCCGCAAGTTCCTGCGATGGCGTTGAAACTCTGTGTGCTCAACCGGTGGACTGCGGGAATCGGCAATTTTACCGAGACGGTAAAAATGATCGCACCCGACGGAAAAACCGTTCTGCGCGAGAATAAAACGAAGATCGGATTGCCGACACCGAACCATCACTTCACGAGTGGAACAGTGTTCAATCAGCCGAAATTTGAAACCGCCGGTGTTTACTACTTCGAGATCTATATTGAGGACATTCTCAAGATTCGATACCCGGTCCCTGTAAGTTTGGTGAACCCACCCGCAGGGGCAGCCCCGGCAGGGAGTGGCGAAACTCAGACCTGATCGAGTCCTAAGGGTCTGGTTTTGCGTGATGGGTTCTTGAGCGATGATGGATAGTCGAAAGAACTTTAGTGTTAATCCATTCACCTTTCGAGGTGTGGCGTCCTTCGCGCATGCACCGTTTTGGGGCTTGGCAGCAATTAGCCTCTCGCTGGCACTGTTGCTGAGTGGGTTGGCATTGCATTGGGTCAATCGTGCGATCATTCCACCCATTCGACAGGCGGTCGAAGGTTTGCCTACCCAAGCCCAGCTCAAAGCCGGAATCCTTACTTGGCCTGAGGCGGCTGGACCGTTGTTGTGTGAAGGCCCATTTTTGTCACTAGCGGTAAATCCAAGCGATTCTAGGCTCATGGGTCAGAGCGCAGATTTTCAATTGGACTTCCGGCGAGATCGGTTCCTTTTGAGGACAGTTCTCGGAGAATGGAGTTATTCCTATGACGACCGTTGGGCCCTTAGTTTGGCGCGTGCGGAGGTGGAACCTTGGTGGGGTGCGTGGCAGCCGTTCATCCAAGGGGGAGTGTTCATTGGGACGTTCTTATTCCTTCAGTTAAGTTGGCTCGGACTCTCCATTGGCGCATCGTTTTTCGTTCGTGGTTCTGGTGTTATGCTCCGTCGAAACATCGCGTGGCTGGGTAGTTGGCAATTAAGTTACGCGGCACTATTCCCCGGAGCGATGTTGATGGGCTTAGCGATCATCCTCTACACGACTCTCCAACTTAGCCTTACTGGATTGATGATTCTGATGCCGACGCATCTCATTGTGGGTCTGCTTTATCTGATCGGTGGAACCGTGGTGTTGCCTCCTAGGGCGCGCGAGGTTTCTCGAATACCGAACCCGTTTGGGTCTAGACCAGACCCAACAAAAAAACTCAAGTCGGGCAGGAAAAACCCGTTTCGAGATTAGTGGAACGCGATGAGGTTGAAGTCACTCTGCAGTTTTGGGAAGCAGGCGTGAAATGACGAAGAACAATCCTGTCACCACCAAGGCCAGAACGGACCAAAAGAACCAACCACCGGAATTAAATGCACCGAAAGCGTTACTAGGTTTTAGTGTTTCCTCGGGAGCTAGAACTGCAGGGGTGCGATCAGCTGCGAGGAGTCGATGTCCTAAAATCTCCAAGTCATACCGTGGTGTTTCTGCTTTCGGATTTCCGTAATAAAGGGCGACAGAATCAGTGGGAGTGGTTTTGAAAACGAGGCGAGAGGTAGGCCACCACAGTTGCACCGAACTAAGTTCCATGGGGGGATTATCCCCATTTTCAATTTCAAGGAATACGGTGTTCGTGCTGGGTGCGGAAGAGATAGTTAGGCTTAGGTTTTTGGGTTTATCCTCCGGCAATCGGGCCCACGTCGTGGAACCAATGGTTTCTTGGGAAAAATTCCCGTAAGAATCCCGTCGTGTTGCAACAAGCCTCACCTCGCGGCGGAAGAAGGGGGTGGTACTTTTGCTGGTGAGAGAAGAAAACAAAACACCACTTCGTGGGAGAGAGATTTGCCAACGGCTTACATTGGGTCGCTTGGGATCATCGGCGGGAACCACCGCAGGCTTAATGGTGCGTAAGATTGGGCTTCGGTCGAGGATATATGGGATTTGCCGACCTTGTTGCACTAGACGCAGGTCGCCTAATCGGGTGGATGTGTGTGCCAACACGTCGATATCAAGTTCCAACTGATAAACACCTTCGCGGGATATGGGAATGAGTTTCCGGAATTGCCAAGGCGCAGTATCGAGGGGGGCACCGAGTGGTTCCACCATCGAGAGATTGTCGACTCTTCGGTAATCTGGGTTTTCCGTTAACGCACTTGGAGAGGTAGGGATGAATTTCGCGAATTGGAGTTGGGATTCGAGTTGGACGAGATCGTAACGGGGAGGTGGACAATCGGGGTTGCCACTGAGGAATGTGTAGGTGCCTTGTTGAGTGGAATTGAACACGACAAAAACCGAACAAAAACGTGCGGTGATTCCGGAGAGAACGAGCGGGGGATTATCTAGGTTTTCGATAATTAAGGAAACCAGCGGGGTTTCATAGGAGAACCCTCGTGCCAAGAAAAGTTTCTGGGCTGTGTTTGTAGTGCTCGCTACTGAACGATACACGACATCGTTGAGCAATGGGATCTGCTGGGCTTCTCCTGCTACCCAACGGGTTTGGGTGAGGGAAACGGCTCGGCTAAAAAGAGGATCGGTCGTGTTAAGAATTAGGCTTTCGAGGATCAGATTCGCAGATCCAAAACGGAGGTTCAGTCGGGTTTGACCGGGTTCCTCAAGTTGTTCAAGGATGTCGACTGGGAGCGGTTCTGCGGGGATCGGTGCGGTAGAACCAAAATGGAGCTGCGCGGATGTGAAAGGGATGGGATGGGTTCGGTGGTCGTCGATCGTTACCCTGAAATGATGCCAGACCCCTGCAGGCAACGGTAGGCGAAGTTGGCGTTGGCCACTGCTGCGTCGAAATATTGGCACTCCCCGTGCGACTGTTTGCCACGAAGTTCCATCGTCGGAGGCTTCGAGGACAGCCGCCTTGAGGAAATCCACTTCGGACGTTTCAAGCTCTACGGCCTCCGGTGTTTCCGACCTGAGTGTTCGAAACTGAAGCACAGTAGTTTCGTTCTCGATCCGACTCAGGAAGGTGGATGCAACTTCCTTAAACGGCACGGTTAGGGCGGGACGTTCCGTCGCGAAGGGGATTTGCTTACCATCAGGACCTAATAGTCTTAGATCGGGTCGGCCTGATCGGCACTGGGCTAGCGTCGATAAGGGAACCGTGATTTTTACTAAGCCCGTTTGGCCGAGGGTGAAGGATTGGGAAAACTTCCATTCAGGTTGCAGTGCCAACACTGCCGGAGTTGGTGCAAGAAAACTTAAAGCCAATCCAATGAACAACAAATGGCGCAGGATCATAACAAAAAATCAAGGCGAGGCCGGCGGAGGCTCAGACGGTTGAGAGGGGCTCGTTGGAGTTGAAAGGAACCGTTGGTAAATGAACGAGCTCAACATGAGCAGGATTGCCAGACCGAACAGGGAACCAATCCGGTAGAGTCCGCCCAATTGCCAGAGGTCGTGCATGAAGAGCTTGAGCAGCGTTACCACGAGGAGGCCGATTCCAGCAGCCCTAACCGGGAGGAGTTTACGAGCGAAACCTAGGATAAGGATCACAAACGCGAACAAACCCCAAGAAAGAGAGTAGGCCATGTCTTGAGCGAATCGGCCGTTGGAAGCAAAGCTTAGTCGTTGACCGATGGGACTGAAGTAATCCGCGATTTGGATGTTAACGAGGAGGAATAGGAGGATTGTTCCCAAGGTGCAAAACAACGCTGGGAGAGAAATGTTTTTGAATTTGTGATGGGGGGGAGCGAGCAATCGTGCGCCGATGAAATGACTACCGCTCACTAGCAGGAAGGCGTAGAGATACCAGTTTAACAAGGGTTGGGTTCCCCGAGCAGACGAGTGCAGGATGGTTGGGTTGATTGCTAATCGGACGAAACTTGCCGCTAGCAAAGCACAGCCCACAATTCGTAGGCCGGGGTGTGGGACTCGATGGAAAAGCCACAACAACGCAACTCCTTCGAAAGCCCAACCGATCGTGATCCATTGGCGGTCGAACTGGATCGGAAAGATGAAGGTAATAAAAAAGAGAGTGACTCCACCGAACATCGCTAACTTCGACTGGTGTTGGGAAGGATCTGGATCTGGTCGGCGAAGAATGCTGATGGTTGCGATTAGGTATGGAAGAGCTAGGGCGGTGGGAATCAACCCTTTGTAGGGGAATTCAGGGAAGCCTGCGACTAAACCCCGGTAGAGGGCGAGAAAATGGAGCGGAAAGGCGAGTGCTGCCGCGACCCACGGCCAGAGACGGTGCTGCATTCTGTTTTGAAAACAGAATGGGAATAAAAAGAACAATAAACTGAACACTAAATACCATGATGCGGCGTGGGCCACTTGGGTCGGCTGAAAGCGCATGAAGTGCCAAGTGTGCTCTAGGATCAGCACCGAGGCTAGACCAGTAAGGACTACAAGGTCGCTGCGGAATCGAATACAAACAACCAGCAAACAAATGAGGAGTAGTAGGGCGAGACCAAAAACCGAGTTTGGATTGCTCAACGGGAGCTGCATGACCACGAGTGTGAGAAGGAGGAACGGGAGTGCCGAGGCGATGGAGCTGATCTGTTCGAACATTGATTGAGTAAGGCCAGCGTCCGGTGCCTCGGCATCGGGCTCAGATTTCCCGCGTTTCGAGAAAACTTGGCGGGCAACCCACACTCCCGCGACCCCGAAAAACAGAGCAAAACTTCCTATGACAACGAGCAGCAACGGGACACGAGTAATTTCAGCAGGCACACCGATAATCCAGATTCCAGCAAGAACTAAGGTCAGTGCGAACGATACAAGAATGCTCCAAACCACGGCTGAGGTGATGGCTAAAATGAGCACAATGCCGTTAATGAACAAGACCACGGGCCAGATCAACCAAGAGATCGTCGGGAGTTTAAGAATGAAAAGCAGAATGAGCACCAGACCAGACAACGGTGCCAGATGCAGCCATGTTAGACGTGTAGGGCTCGGTTTCAGGTGCTGGAGAAGGATGGGGGTTAACGCATGCAGCACGGTGAAAAGGAAGACAAAACACATCGACCAATTCAACGACTCAGCGTTGAGGTAACGGTTCAACCAACTCGCGAAAAATACAAAAACAAAACCGCCTGCTGCAAAAATTGCTTGGCGCAATTCGATTCTGAGCCACGCCACGACGACCAACGCGAGATCGACCGCCATCACAAACCCAAAAACGAGGGGAGCACGGATCCCGATCTCAGGGTAAGAACTGAAGGCGATGAACCCAGCGAAACCAAAGGCGGTTGCCGGTAAGAGGATCGCTGATGATACGAGAAATCGATCCAAGGGTTTATCCTTAGCGTGGAGCACTGATGCCGACAGAAAAAGGACACTGAACCCAAGGAAGACACGCATTGCCGTGAAGACTTTATCGGCTTCGAAAAATCGATTCACCCATCCGATTTCCATCCCGATTGTGAGAACCGCAGCAAGGAGAATGAGATAATGCCAACGTTTTTGCAGGGCCACAGCGATCAAGCCAGCGTCAAGCACGGCCAGATACCCGAACAGCCCCAACGGATTGTCCACTCCAGAGGAAAGTAAAGGAGGGGTAAGGAATCCGCCGAGCAAACCTAGGACACTGACTACCTGAGCGTTTAAACGAAGGGCGAGTAAAAAAGCAGTGAACGTGATGAGGCTCATCAACCCGAACGCGGCAGATGGTCCCATGAACCTATAATAAGCGTGCGCGGCGAACGTATTGGCGTAGAGGATGAGGGTTGAGGTTGCACAAAGTGTTTGCACGGTGACCGCGTGCCGCTCGCGGGGGAGTAACAACCCGCCGACCATGAGCGCGAGAGCGAAGAGGTAACCGCAACTGATCCGGGTTTGGGGGCTGACTAGGTTGTTCTCGAAGGAGTATTTTATGAAGAACGCTACTCCTAGGAATAGAGCGAGACCGCCGATCCAAGCGAACATTTTTACCCCCAAGAACCGCTCCCAGTTGATGAGCGGGTTGACTGGAGGATTTTCGATTGTTTCTGGTTTGGTTAATGGTGGGAGGGTTTGCGGGTCAGGTGCTTGGCTGGACTGGATCACTGGGATCAGAGGAGGAATCACCACCGAAGAAGTGGGTGTGTGTGGCATGGGTTCCGGCACTGTCTCCCAGTCATTGAAATGGACTTCTGGATTTGTTTCTGTGGTGGATTGGGCTTCGGATGGGTCTGTTGCTGGGGCTTGAATTCGGTTGAGGCGTCGTTCCAAATCCTCGATTTGAGCCTGCAATTTCAGAGCTAACTTGCGTTGACTCCAGACGATCAGGGGAACAATAAACAGCACGACACCCACCCAGAACAAAATGGCTACGAATAAAAAATTCATCTCCTCAAGTGGTTATCGTGTCGAAATTGAGGCTACCTCGAAAGAATACTTCAACAAGGTCAAATATCCAGCTTTGAAGATTCAAATCGGGGTTGCGCGGAGCACTTTGACTCCGCTTTAATCAACAACGCTGTGTAACCGACAGGATCCGGTAGTGCCACCGTCGGATGCAGCTTTAAGAATTGGGATCATGGAAACCCGCGAACTTTGCTATCTGGACAATAATGCCACCACAAGGGTGGCACCTGAAGTGACTGCGGCTATGCTCCCGTTTTTTGAAAAACAATGGGGCAATGCATCGAGTGCTTATAGTTTCGGCAGCAATGTCGCCAAGCATTTGGAAAAGGCTCGGGAACAAATCGCGACCCTGATCAATGCGGACCCACGGGAAATTGTTTTTACGAGTTGTGGCACGGAGAGTACGAACACGGCCATCCACAGCGCGCTGCTAACGCAACCACGCAAACGCCATGTCCTCACGACTGCCGTCGAGCATTCTGCCACGTTGAATTATGCACGGTTTTTGAAAGGGCAAGGATATGAGGTCACCTTTTTCCCAGTCGAACCGGACGGAACTCTGGATCTTTTTTTGTTGGAGAAATCGATCCGTTCCGACACGGCCATTGTTTCGGTGATGTGGGCGAATAACGAAACAGGAGTTTTGTTTCCGATCGATGAAATCGCCGCGATGTGTCGGTCGCACGAGGTTCAGTTTCATACGGATGCAGTCCAAGTGCCCGGCAAATTGCCGATTGATGTTCGTAATATTGGATCTGACTACCTTTCCCTTTCAGGGCATAAATTGCATGCTCCCAAGGGCATTGGAATCCTGCATGTTAAAAAACAGGTCAAATTCCATCCCTATATTATCGGTGGCCAGCAAGAACGCGGTCGGCGAGGAGGGACGGAGAACGTGCCTTATATTGTTGGTTTTGGTCGCGCCGCAGAGTTGGCATCGGCGAGTTTGAACGACGAAAACACCCGTGTTCGCAAATTGCGAGATCGCCTAGAAACCGCGATCCTCGAAACAATACCCAAAACAGTCCGTAATGGCGCCCGAGAGCCGCGGTTACCTAACACAGCAAACATTTCCTTTGTAGGAGTGGAGGCCGAGGCTATTTTGCTCCTGCTGGATCGTGTTGGCATTTGTGCTTCCAGTGGATCGGCCTGCACAACTGGTTCACTCAAACCGTCCCACGTTCTGACGGCCATGGGATTGAAACCCAAACTTGCACAGGGGGCAGTCCGTTTCAGTCTTGGGATTTACAACACTGAAAAGGATGTTGATTACGTTCTCCACCATTTGCCGGGAATCATCCAAAAACTACGTGGACTGAGTCCTACTTCGGTAGCGAAGCAGAAGCCGGCGGCGGGCAAATGACTCTTCAGATTTGTTTATGAAAGAAATAGATTTCAAAAAGGCACTTGCGTGCGCGGTCGAAGCGGCGAGCGCGGCAGGGTTGTTGATGCAAAAAAACCTCAACCGTGCCAAGAAGACGAACCACGTCGAGCAACACGACATCAAACTGGATCTGGATGTGAGGTGCCAAAAAACCATCGAAAAAAAGCTGGTCGGAACTTTTCCGGAAACGGCAATTCTTGGTGAAGAAGGTGTTTCTGGAGATCAGGAGGCGTCCTACCGTTGGGTTGTGGATCCGATCGATGGCACGGTGAATTTTACCTATGGAATTCCACATGCTTGTGTTTCGATCGCGCTTCAGCGTCGCATAAAAGGAACGTCAACGGAAGGTTACGAGACGGTGGTTGGAGTTGTATTGGATCCGTTTTGTAACGAACTTTGGACCGCAATCCGAGGTAAGCCCGCCCGATTGAATGGACGTAAAATTTCCGTAAGTAACCGGTCTCGTCTCGATGAATCGATTATCTCTGTCGGTTTTGCAAAGACGACAGAAACACTCAATGAGATGCTCCCTCGATTTGGGAATTTAATTCGGAAAGTCCGCAAAGTTCGGATCATGGGATCCGCTGCACTCGCTCTGACTTACGTGGCTTCGGGTCGGTTTGAAGCCTATTGGGAAGGGGGAATTCGGCTTTGGGATATCGCTGCAGGTGGGCTCATCGTGGAATGTGCAGGCGGAGAATTTTGGAATGAACCCGTGGCTGGGGAACACGTTTATCGTGTGATCGCGAGCAACGGTCTTTCCAGAAAAAAACTCCTCCAAGCCGCCGGTTAACCTTAGGTTGGGTTGGGTGCCGAGTCGGGCACTTCTGTGGATCTGTCAGGTTCGATGTGTACCAGAACATCTGCAACCGAGGGGAGTGCAGATCGGACCGCATCTTTGACATCGTGTGCTACTTCATGGGCTGCAAGGACTGTCATGCTCGGAGAAACCTCGATGTGCATATCCACAAAATAACGGTTGCCGACTTTTCGCAGGAAGCATTTCTCCACTCGTCGCACATGGTCGCGACTTTCTGAGACCGAACAAACCTGCTGGCGGAGTCCTGCGGGAGGTGAGGCATCCATGAGTTCGTTCACTGCCGGACGTAACAACGAGTAGCCGTTCCACGCGATGACAAGAGCGGCGATGATCGCGGCGATTTCATCCGCTGCACCGAATTTAGGGCCGCCGATCAAGGCCACAGAGATTCCAATGCCCGCAGTCAACGATGTGATGGCATCGGCCCGATGATGCCAAGCGTCAGCGTGGATCGCACTGTTTTCCAATTGATGCGCGGTGAGAAGAGTCCGCCGATAAAGAGCCTCTTTGATGATGACCACAACGACGAGGACAACCAACGTGAATCCTCGTGGACTTTCATTGGGGTTCAGGATTTCGAAGATCGAGCTAACGCCGATCCAAACAGCGGTCGCTAACAGCATCGCAGCCACCACAGCCGCCGCGATCGGCTCGGCCTTGCCATGGCCATAGGGGTGGTCGGCATCGGGAGGAACCGAGGAGACCACAACCGCTCGCCAAACGACCAAGGAGCTAAAGATATCCGCCAGTGACTCGACGGCATCGGCGATCAGAGCGTGTGAGTGACCTGCAACCCCTGCGATCATTTTGATGATCGCAAGTAGGCTGTTGATGATCAAACCGACCCGCGTGATGTCGGTCCCTCGTTCTAATCGTGAATCGGACATCAGTCGGTTTTTCCCATCCTTTGGGGCGGATAATTAGATTCGGTGACAGAACATCGCGTCGCGGAGCTTGGGTTCAAACCAAGTGCTCTTCGGAGGCATAATACCCCCTGCATCAGCAATAACCATCAGATCCTCAATGCTCGTGGGAAACATCGAGAACGCGCACGCAAATTCCCCCGCATCGACCCGTTTTTCAAGCTCACCAGTGCCTCGAATTCCCCCTACAAAATTAATT
>SXQI01000113.1 GCA_005793025.1 Verrucomicrobiales bacterium | reverse complement strand
TTCTTTTTAAACGTGGGAGCGGTTCCCGCGAACCCGATGATGCCGCACGAAATCATCCTGATTCTGCGTGACCTCTTTACTCTCCAAAATACGTTCCATTGGATTAAATCGATCTCCATTCGAACTCGGAAAGGTGAAACAATTTCAGCGGGGCATTTCAAACCGCTCAACTCGAAACGATTTCTCACCGACTGCCACGAGTTTATTTTCCACCTCACAAAGAATGGTTCTACACCTTTGGATCGTCTTGCCATTGGAGTACCCTACGCAGACAAAAGCAATATCAGGCGTTGGTCCCACACGAAAGGGGTCGACAAACGATGCCGAGGCAACACGTGGTTTATCCCTTACGAAACCATCCGAAGTTCCAAGGATGAACGTCCGCATCCCGCAACCTTTCCCGTGGAGCTTCCCCTCAATTGCGTCAGGCTTCATGGTAACGTTTCAAGCGCGGTCGTGATGGATCCGTTTCTAGGGATTGGACATTCTGCTTTAGCAGCCCGAGAAGCCGGGGTTTCAGAGTTCATCGGATTCGAACTCGATCGAACTTACATTGATCAAGCCGCTCTTTCGTTGAGCTTGCCGTTGACCGAGATCAAAACTTTTTAACGCAGCAAATTGAACGTGTAGATTCGTGCCAACGAAGAACGCCACATCGCTCCCTCGCTCCTGCCCACTTGGATGCACCTCTGAAAGCGACTCGATCATGACGAAGGGCAATCTGACCCTTGTGCGTTGCAGAAGTTGTGGGATGACTTTTGCCAGCCCCGTTCCGCTGGAATACTTGGATGGGACTTTTTATAACGATGCTGCGACAACGTTCTATCTGTCTCCGGACAAGCTGGTGGCTGATTATTCAATCGTTCGCTACGAACGAGAGTTGGAACTCTTTAAGCAGCACTGCCCTAAAGGTAGAGTGTTGGATGTGGGATGTTCCACGGGGGGATTCCTGTTCAACCTCAATCGATCATCACCGGATACTTACGAGACTTGGGGAACGGATGTGGTTCTCGACGCTGTGGAATAAGCGGCCCGTCAAGGGATTCGAGTGCTTTCCGAAGACTTTCTGACCCATTCCCCCCGTGAAGGCTCTTTTGACGCCGTGACTTTTTGGGTGGTCTTGGAACACCTCTTGGAACCTCGCCAGTTTTTGGTTCAGGCCAAAAATCACCTTAGGTCTGGCGGAAAATGCTTCGTTCTTGTCCCTAATTTTCGTTCGCTGGCAATCCGCCTACTCGGATCCAAGTATCGGTATATCCTCCCCCAACATTTGAATTACTTCAGCCGTCAATCATTGATTGATTTGGCAGGGAAGGATTTTGAGGTAATCGAGGTTCGGACGATGCATTTCAACCCGATCGTAATCCTTCAAGATTGGCGAAGAGGCACAGATTTGGTGAGTGATCCGGAGCGAGCCACGTTACTCAAACGAACTAATTCCATGAAATCCAATCCTTGGTTAGGGCCATTAAAAATTATCTACAGGGGATTAGAATCCATGATCGCCCGGTTTGAGCTTGCAGACAATTTAGTCTGCGTGCTCCGCAAACGCTAAGGAACGGCCTGCCGATAAACTCGAGCGAGATCCCAAACCAATTTTAGGATCAAACCCGAAATCACCAACAGAAAGATGCGCCGAACAAATTGGCTTCCCTTGAGGATCGCTAATCGAGACCCGATGATCGATCCTGCTACATTGCAGACCCCCATCGGCAAGGCGTATTCGTAATAAATAAGTCCGTGTGACCCAAAATAAATTACGGCCGCAAGATTCGTCGCAAGGTTCACAATTTTGGCACTCGCACTCGCAATCAAGAAATCAAATCCGAAAAAACCCACGAAGATAAAAATTAAAAAAGCTCCGGTCCCGGGGCCGAAAAAGCCATCGTAAAACCCCAATCCAGCTCCGGTCATAACGGCATAAATAACTTCGCGGTTCGCCGTGATCCTCGAGATCCATGAAGGCCGACCTTTGTTGAGGTAGGTAAAAAAGGCTACGAAAACCAGAAGAATAACTACGATCGGTTTAAGAAACTCCGGTTTAAGAGCCGAGACGAGCCTAGCACCGAGGATCGAAAACCCGAAGGCCGTGGCGGCCGCAGGATAGACAATTCTCCATGGCAATTTGACTTTCTGGGAGTACTGGATCACAGCCACCGCAGTGCCACAAATGGATGAAAGTTTATTCGTTCCGAAAACAAATGCAGGAACAGAGGTTGCCCCGTGAGGGAGGAATAGAAAAAGAGCTGGCAATTGAATCAAGCCACCGCCACCAGCGACTGCATCCACGAATCCAGCCAAAAACGCAAAACTACAAAGCAACACCATTGTCATCGCGATAACGGTTGCTTTGCGACGAGCTCATTAGAGAATCGGCTGTGGCTTTTTGACATGATTCCACTGACCGTTCGGTAACCCATCACCGAAGAACAGGTCACACCATGATCCTAGCTATGACTTAAGGCTTCGTGGTGGACTTCAGAGGAATCACCCCATATTGACCGAGGGAGGCCCAGAATCCATTTGCCAAATTACCATTGATGCCGGGTTGCCCCCAATAATAGCACCCGGGTGATTCAGAAAACGCAATCGGTTGAAGGGATCCTGTTTCGTGAATAGTCATGTCTGATCCTGTTCGGATCAAAAGGTGATTATCGACAACGCCCAGTTCTTGCGCTGGGATTGGAAGTTTCAACGCAATGGTGGTCTCGAGCACCCCTTCCTTGTTCAACCGTAATTGTTGCAGGGTTGAGGTGCTATTTTTTTCGTCGGTGACACCGACGTAAACCGAGTCTTTCAGAACGACGAGCGGTCTTGGCCAAGTGTTCCAGAGTCGGGTGGAGGAAACTGAATAAGCACTGACGCCGTCATACGAGGCGATGTCTAAGTATTCGGAGTAATCAGAGATCACGTAATCCTTCGCGTGATAACCCACAAGATACAGGACATTCCCGTCCGTCGAAATCCCTCTGAGATTATTCGGGATGCTGACCAATGGACGAGATGCAGGGGAGCTAGGATCCGAAAAATCTACAACATCCAAGTAAGTCTTGTTGATGTAGGTTACCGAAACTCCGTCTTTTGTTTCAGGAACCTTTGTAATCACTTGATCGTATTCATGGTGACTGGAATAGAGCAGCGTTCCGGACTGGAAAACAGAACTTCCCTCAGCCCATGTGTTGGTTCCTAGGACGAAGGTAGAGAGTGCCTTAGGTTTCGCGCCATCATTCACATCAACTGAGTAATAGGTCTGATTCCCAAAGGAGGAACCCCAATAAGAGAATCTCATGTAGTAATAACCCCAGCCCTGTTGTTGTTGGCTGGACCAAACCAATACACCCGGTTTGATCCAGAATGCTTGGAGATCATTTGCCGTCGCAAGCACCTCAGGGCGGTTTTCTGTTGTTCCCAAAACAGAAAGTTCTAGAGGCTTGGAAACCTCCACGATGGTGGTGTGTAGAGGGCCCGGATCAGAGACATAATAACCACCCCAGAGATCAGCTACCAAGCCCAATTTACCATCTTGTCCGCCTCCCATGGGCACTGCTTCTTCGGATTGGGCAATGTATAGCCGATTATCCTTCAAGGTGACCCCAACGATTGGATGACTCTTCGGGAGCATTAAGGTTTTGAGCACCTCGTTGGGGCGAGCCGCAGTGGTTACCATCACCCGAGCAGTTTCACTGACCCCTGAGTAATTGTTGGCGTTCGAGGCAATTTGTAAAAGATAGTCGCCTACTGGATAGACGTGGGAAACATTCCAAGCCAAGGGTAGTTCTGCTTTGACGACTGGATTGTCGCGATCGGGGGCAGCAACGCTGAGGAGGCGACTGCTATCGATGGAAAAAATGTGGTTGCCAACCATCGTGGCTCGACGCGGAGCGAAGGCGTGGGGGATTACACCTCTTAATTTCAGGGAGGATTTGTCAAAATCAATGATCTGCATGCCGTTGGTGACGGTCCAGTTGGTGGAATACCCCTGCCAAGGTAGGAGGATCAGACCAGAATCTGCGAGGACGTTGAACGCTTTTTCGTCATTATTAGCTTCACTCCATGACCATGCTCCGCCGAGCACAGCACGATCCAGCAAGGCGGGTTTGGTGACATCCGCGACGTCAAAAAGCGAGACAGTGACATGCCACCCGTTAGTGGTATCAATTCCCACAGACAACAAGCGATCACCCAAGGGATGGAGATAAGTGGACCATCCGGGAACTTCCAACTCTCCCTTGATCTGCGGTTTTGCAGGATCGCTCAAGTCCACAATCCACAATGGATCGATCCGGAAAAATGTAACGATGTATGCTTTGTTTCCGTCGAAACGGGTTGCGTGCAATTGTTCTCCCACAGCTAATTCCAACCTGCCAAGAGGTTTGGGTGCGAGCGGGTCGGACAACGAAAATGTTTGAAGCAACGTGGTCCAACGGCGGGTATCGTTCCATGTCTGGGAGATCACGGTGAGAACCTCACCGTTCTGATGAATTTTGAATTTATCGGGAATGTTGCCTTGAATAGGAACACTGCCGGATTTTTTCATCGCACCATTGGGATCTGAAATATCAACCAGCTGGAGACGGCTAGAATTCCAATCAGAGGACTGCGTTGCGACAAAGAAAAATTCTTCACTGGCGGCGACCGTGTTGTTGTAACCGGTAAAGGCGAGCGTGTCCTTCACCACGGGAGTGGTCGGATTTGAAAGATCAAATGAACTCACAACACTATTCCAAGTCCAAATCGAATTCACTCCATCCTGAGACTGCAGGTATGATTGAGTGGAGACGTAAAGTGCCGTCCCTACCATGCGGCTTTCTTGGATCCAACCTTCTACGGGTAGTTCTTTGACTAAAGATGGCTTTCCGCCTTCAACCTTGAGGATGATTACTTTATTCCTATCCGCACCACCGGAATAACAATTATCACGAGCGAGCAAAACAACAAAACCCCCAGGCAATAGATACATTTGCTCCCCTGCAGCAGGTAATTCAAAAACCCCAGTCAGCTGCGGGGCCTCAGGGTTTTTAATATCGATGACCTGCAGGCCACGGTATTGATTGTAAAAATAAAGGGTGTTGCCATCCACCTTCCAGATATCGGATTCCGTGACAGATCTAGAGGATTCCGCACCTGTAGATTTAGAGTCCGTGGTTAAGGATACAGGGTCTAACGTGTTGTTCATGGGAACAGCCCCGCCGGTTGATGATACCTCGCCAACAAACTTGTTGGTTCCTTTATAGAATTGTTCTGGCAATGGATCATTCTCATCTCCTCGAACCCTTAGCAATTCTAATTCTGACGTGACAGGCAGCGAAAAACTAGTCGATTCTCCCTTGCCGTCGAGACGTTGAACAGCGCGAGGAACCCACGCGCTCCCAATCAATCTCGATCGACTCTCCAATGTGACTTTGCGCAATCCAACCGAGACATCGACATTAACAATGACGTTGGTTCGGTTGATCTGGATATTGGTTATTTTTGGTGCGGTTGGGCCGGCCCAGATCTGGCCGTGGAGGGCGACCACAAGAATGCAGCACCAGACCCAAATGGAATGGCGAAAATTGTAGGAACTAGAATTCATGATAATATTACTCTCTAGATATAGGTTGACCCCTTGGGGGACGTTGTCAAGGGGCCATTGGTAAATTTTTTAACCCTTCCGCAGTTAGCTTAAGAGTTGCTGGGCGAGGGACTTTCCTACTTCAAGGGCCTGATCGATGGGAACGGTTTGATCGGCACGACGGTTTTGGCCTTCCCGAAACGATGCCGCTCGCAGGCGAATCGAGGAACCTTGAGGTTCTGCGAATGCAGCAACTGGACTTAGGCAACCTCCACCCATTGCGTGCAAGAACGCACGTTCTGCTGCCACGCAGCTATGTGTTGCAGCATCGTTGAGGCGGTCGCAGATTGCCTGAGTGGAAGGATCATTCTCGCGGGTTTCGATACCAATGGCTCCCTGCCCGACGCAGGGCAGCATCTCGTCGGTTGAAAAAACCGTTACCGACAATCCCTTTGGAATCTCATCTCCATTGAGGGAACCATCAGGAGCGATTTCAAACCGAAGTCGGGTGATCCCTGCTAAAGCGAGCACTAATCCATCCAGTTCATTTTGATCCGCCAACTTCTTGAGACGAGTGCCAACATTACCTCGAATTGGGATCACGTTCAAATCAGGGCGAAGGCACAGGAGTTGTGCCTGACGACGCGTGCTTGCCGTTGCGATCGTGGATGCAGGCAAAAAATCGGTGATTGTCGCGTGAGGTTTGAGGGTCTGCCGACAAGAGGAAGAAGCACTTGTGGAATAAGCCTGCAATTCGGGACCTCGATAAATCAATACATCCCTAACATCGGCTCGCTTTAAAACGGCTCCTAGTTTTAACCCATCCGGGAGCCCCGTAGGAAGATCCTTCAGGCTATGGACTGCTAGATCTGCTTCGTTCTCAAGTAGTGCGACTTCCAACTCTTTGGTGAACAGGCCCTTAGGCAACGGTTCTGAGGTGTCAGCGATCGCGACGGCTTGGAGCTTGTCTCCTGTAGTTCGAATAATTCTTAATTCAAAATCGAAATCTGGATTGTTGACCCTGCACTGAGTTAACACCGAATTGGCCTGTGCTAAAGCGAGCGCACTTCCTCGGGTTGCGATGCGGATAGTTCTACGAAATCCCATGGTTAAGAGGTTGGTGCCGATAACTGGCCGAACGATGTCGAACTCGGAGGATCGATGTGTCGATGGACTCTCCCTTCCTGAAGGAACGCCCTAGATTTACCCTCGATGATTGCCATGCATTTTGTGATTTCCTCCTGACGTTGCTTAAGGCTTTCGTCCGCGATCGTTTGTAAGTCGTCCACGTTGTAGAGATAAACATTATCCAGCATATTCACTGCTGGATCGATGTCGCGGGGGACCGCTATATCCACCAGAAGCAGAGGTTTTCCACGACGGTGTCGAATCAAAGCCTCCAGCTTGGGTCGGTCCAGCACGTAGTGCGGTGCAGAGGTGCTGGTGATGACAATGTCGATCAGGTCAAATTCCCCAGCCCAACTCTCAAACGGGATCGCACGGCCGCCCAATTCCTTCGCTAACACTTCGGCGCGATCGAACGATCGATTCGAGACAATGATGCTTCGTGCCCCGCGTCCCAGTAAGGCGCGAGCGGTCCGCTCGCTGGTTTCGCCCGCTCCAACCACCATGACTTGTCGCTCGTTCAGTGAATTAAAAATCTTTTCGGCAAGTTCTACAGCGACGGAGGCGACGGAGGTGTTCCCTCGTTGGATATTGGTTTCAGTCCGGATTTGCTTCGCGACATTGAAGGCACGCTGAAAGGCTTTGTTTAGACGTGAACCCGTGTGCTTGTGCTGGAGGGCCAAGTCATAAGCTTTTTTGAGTTGGCCGAGTATTTCAGTCTCTCCCAAAACCATGGAATCTAGCCCACAAGAAACCTTGAAAAGGTGCTGAATACTCTGAGGCTCAGGTAAAAAATAAAACTCATCACTTAACGCCTGCTCGAAACGGTGGAAATCCCTTAGGAATCGAGTGAGGTTTTTACCCGCTTCGCCTGAGTCGTTCTCGGTTACTGCGTAAATCTCGACCCGGTTGCAAGTTGAGAGGATTACGCCTTCTTGAATCAAACCCTCCGATTTCATGCGACTCAACGTCTCCGGAACCACTGAGTCGGCGAATGCAAATCGCTCTCGAATGGTCACCGGTGCGGTGTGATGATTGAGTCCAAGAACAACTATCGGCATGGCGACAAAAGCTAGAAAATCAGATTTAAGGGTTATGACTTAGTGATAAAAGAATGAACCCAAAAAAGGTCAGGAGGACATAAACAAAGGCTCCGATGGCTGCCCATGAAATCCTCCGACCGCTCAAGCCAAACCAACGAGCCATGGCGAGAATAATACCATACAGAATCCAAACCGAAATGGCCCAGAGAGTTGTGGGTTCGGGTGTAAAATAGACACGGAAATAAGCAAAAAGCTGCCAAGGTGTCATGAGCAGTCCAAGGGTTAGGAGGCTGAACCCGAATAGCATTGTTCTCACGACGACACTTTCGAGCCGTTGGATCGGAGGCATCATGGAGAAAACCGCTCGTAGCTTGCGGAATTTTAAATCGTGGGCTTGGGTTAAATACATTACGGCAGCGACTAAACTTAGGCCAAAGGCACCGTATGCGAGGAGAATGAGAGCAGCGTGTAAACTAGACCAACCATTGCTAAAATTGGGTTGGCCACTGCGGACATCAAGCGCAGGCATCAACGCGAATACTCCTATGGCACAGAGAACCGGTGAAGCAAAAGCACCTAAAAACCGAAGCCGTCGCCAAACTCCAATTACGAGATAAGTTGCAACGATCGTCCACGTGACGAAAGCGAATGCTTCATAAAAGTTATTCACTGGGCAGCGATCTAGTCGGAAACCCCTCATGAACATCGCCGTTGTGTGGAATCCTGCCCCTAGCAATAGGAGATAGTAGCTGATGCGGTTGTCCTCGCGAAACCCTCGCCGCCAGAGAAAAACGGAATAGATCGAACTCACGCCGTAAATAAAAACGGCGAGAGCAAACACATTTCGATCAATCCACCAGTCCACGCGACAAAGGTAACGCGGTGAAGACAGTCGGCAAGCCGCAACTGGAACTTGAACAACTCAAGTCACATTGAAACTTTGGACTGCGATAGTCCACGTCTGAGAAGGTCTAAGGCTTGTTGGGAGGCGCAGAATTTGAACGTCTCGCGGTCATACTGGTATAAAAACCGTTGAACAATAGAACCCTCAGGAGATGCAAAACCGACGAACACCGTTCCGACCGGTTTTTCTGCCGTGCCGCCACTAGGTCCAGCAATACCGGTTAAAGAGAGCGCATAAGTCGCCCCTGTTCGATTCCTCACCCCTGTGGCCATCTCCAAAGCGGTGGCTTCGCTGACCGCCCCATGTTTCTCGAGTGTCGATGGTCGGACTCCGAGAAAGTCAGTTTTCGCTGCGTTGCTGTAGGTAACCAATCCTGCTAAAAAAACGGATGATGCTCCGGGGACATTGGTGATTCGGTTCGCAACATAACCCCCGGTGCAGGATTCTGCGATCGCCAACGTATGGCTATTCACTGTAAGCAACCGTACGATCACTGCAGCTAAATCTTCCTGAGTTTCAGAGAAAACACGTTCCCCGAGCAATCGGCGTGTGACAATCACTGCCTCTGCGACGAGCTCCGACGAATCTTCGCCACGCGCGGTAAGCCGGACATCCACTTCACCGATACGAGCGCAGTAACCAATACTGACTCCTTGATCCACGAGACTTGATAAAGCTGGGGCGATAAGTTCCTCGACAAATGATTCTCCTAATCCCGTCGTCTTCAAACTATGACAAGCAAACGTCGCTGGAGTCGGAAACCATTTCGATAGCAACGGGATCAACTGATCTCTAAACATGGGACGTAGCTCGCGCGGCGGCCCCGGCAACATCACCAGCCATCCTCGAGGCGTCGGCAACGCTAGGCCGGGAGCCGTGCCGTGATGATTCCACAACACCAAAGCTCCCTCCGGAACCATCGCCTGCACTCGAGTGCTCGCGGGCATTGGACGAGATCGTCGAGCGAAGAACTCGCTGATGTCTGCGATAATTCGAGGATCTTCCTTGAGGGATAGTCCGAACAGTTGGGCCACCAAATCGCGCGTAATATCATCCGAAGTCGGCCCCAACCCCCCAGTGGTAATCACCAACTCGGCGCGTTGGACCGCTTCTTTGACCGCCTGTTGGATGGAGACGCCATCGTCATGAATGGCCACCTGACGATCGACATTCAAACCTAGGTCGGAGAACTGCCTGCACAACCACTGTTGGTGGGTGTTGAGAACGAACCCAAGCATTAATTCGCTACCGGTGTTGATGATCTCGACGCGCATCCTCTCACTTTGTCATCGGAGACTGAATTCGCAAGCTCCCCTTCGGAACCGAGTTAGGCGAACTAATTCAGACCCTAAAAACGTGGGTAACCGATTTGACTTTGGCGTTGAATACTGAATGATTAGAGGACGTCCTAGATTTGGTTTTGTTAAACAATTCAGATGTCATTTCATTCATTGAATCTTGACCACCTCGCATTCACTCGCCGTGATTTTTTGAAGAATTGCGGCATGGGAATGGCAGGGCTTGGATTGGGCGCGATCCTGAACAACGCTCTGAGCACCAACTCGTTGGCGGCGGAGTTGACCTCCTCGATGGCACCCAAACCATCTCCCCTACCCGCCAAAGCCAAACATGTCATCCATATTTTCCTGAACGGCGGCCCTTCGCATGTCGATACATTCGACCCAAAACCTGCGCTGGCAACCTACGCTGGTAAAGCGTTGCCCATGGCGAATCTTCCCACAGAGCGCAAGACAGGTGCTGCATTTCCATCGCCATTTAAGTTTAAAAAGTATGGAAAGAGCGGCATCGAGGTCAGTGAGCTTTTTCCCCATGTCGGCGAATGTATTGATGACATCACTGTGATTCGTTCCGCTCATGCGGATGTGCCGAACCATGAGCCATCGTTGCTGCTGATGAATTGCGGCGATGCTCGATTGGTGAGGCCGAGTTTCGGTTCATGGGTCACCTATGGTCTGGGGACGGATAATCAAAATTTACCGGGATTCATCTCGATGTGCCCGAATGGTTATCCGATCCAAGAATCACAAAATTGGCAGTCGGGATTTCTTCCCGGAATGTATCAGGGAACTTACATCGACACCCAGCACACGAAAATCGAGAAGCTGATCGAGAATATCCGGAACAATTATACTTCTTTGCCCGAGCAAAGAGCTCAACTCGATTTGCTGCATCAACTGAACGCCAGACATCGCGCTAAAAGGCAACAGGATGCGCAATTGGAATCCCGGATCCAGTCGTTCGAATTGGCCTACCGGATGCAGATGGACGCGACGGACGCATTTGATATCAACCGCGAACCGGAACATATCCGAAAACTCTACGGCGAGGGGACTCAAGCTCGGCAGCTTCTCATTGCGCGCCGATTGGTGGAACGTGGGGTGCGATTTATCCAACTTTGGACGGGAAATGGTCAACCTTGGGACAACCATGATGACATCGAGGAGAATCACCGGAGGTTAGCCAAGGATTGCGACCAAGCGATCGGGGGTTTGCTCAAAGATCTTAAGCAGCGTGGGTTGCTAGATTCGACACTGGTCGTGATTGGCGGGGAGTTTGGCCGAACGCCTACAGTGGAACTTCCTCAACCGGGAGCTAATAGTGGCAAAATCAACGGCCGAGATCATAACCATCACGGCTTTACTGTCTTGTTAGCAGGTGGAGGGGCCAAGGGAGGCTATGTTCATGGTGCGACGGATGAATTTGGGTTTTCAGCCGTGGAGAACAAAGTTCATATCCACGATTTGCATGCAACGATGCTGGCTTTGCTCGGCTTTGATCATGAAAAATTTACATTCAGGCATGCAGGGCGTGATTTTCGATTAACCGATGTTCACGGGCACGTCGTGCGTGAGTTGATGGCATAATCGTTGATCTGGACGTCTTTCCTCAGCGAGGGGTTTCCACCGATAGCTCTAAAATTCGACCCGGCATAGAATAGGATAACGCAGGAGTCGTGGGGCGCGAGTATTCCAAAATATAAATGCGGCCAGAGCCGTTCTGATGAATATCGATGGGGCGACCAAGGGGAGCTAAAAAACTCGATACTCCCGCTTCGTATCGTCCTTCGGCGTTTGTTCTTAAGCGAACTTGCAATAAATCAAAGCCCGCATCACGCGGCTCACGGATAAAATTCCCGAATCGTGTTAGCAGCATCGTCCCACGGTGGGCTTCTGGAAAATCAGCACCTAGCCAAACGATTCCTCCCGGGCATGAGTGTGGATCAAACGATGAGATTTGGTTTCCGTTAAAACCGCCGTCCGGTCCGATATTGGGGATGGGTGTCGTGAACTGAAGTCCTGATGGTGGGTCTGGCGTGTGAGCATAGGGTTTGTTTGTCCAGTCAGCAAAACGGTAGGGGAATCCATAATGTTTCCCTTGTTCGATGAGGTTCAGTTCCTCCGGAGCCGGGGCATCGGGGCCGTTTTCTGTCGCGAACATTTCCCCCTTGGGACTCCATGTGAACCCGTAAACATTTCGTATGCCTCGGGCATAGACCTCAAATAACGGTGGCTGATGACGTGGATCAAGACGCCAAATACAAGCCGTAATTTCTGTTTCGCCTTTCTGATAGTATTTCGGATCTCCATTGGCCTCGTTGCCATCCGTCCGTGCTCCGTTGCTCAAATACACGAAGCCATCGGGTCCGAATCCAATGTGCTCCGCCGCGTGCAAATAGGATGAGTTTCCAGGATAATTCGTAGTGAACCAAGGTTTCAACGTGACCGGATCGCCAGTCTTATTAAACTCGGTGGATCGGTAGACCGTGACTACGTTCTGCACTGGAAGCTGTGCGTTGTTTTGCTGATTGATGACCGTATAAAGCCGACGATCTTTATCCATGGTCATCCCCGTCACGATCACCGGGTCACCTTGGTCTCCGGCCTTTTTAACAAGGTAATCACGAGCAAAAATAATTGGACGCACCAGACCTGAACCAATCTCTACACGATGAATATCTCCAAACCCTGAGAGGACATATAGAAACTTTCCAGACCCATCGCTCGTCATTCGGACTCCGTTCATTGGGAGTCGGGAAACTTCCCTGAGCTTTAAACCGGTTGGCGGCTTTGGAAGGGGTGGGTAAGCACTTACTGCTGCTAGGAGCTCGTAGGTGGGATAAGCCGTCGTTTTGCGAACTTCCTGAACATCGCTGACGGTTACCACCCCGTTCGAGTTCCCCCAAGAATTATGCACATAAGTGAGAACCGAGGCGACTTCCTCATCTCGTAGAACCATGGCCGGCATCGTGCCTTCGTAGGGCTTACCGTTGACAATGATCCTCCCACTCTGACCTTCACAAAGGATCCGGATGGATCGTTTTTTGTCGGCATTGAGAAAGTCTGATTTTGCTATCGGAGGATAAACACTAGGGATCCCCTGCCCGTTCATTTGGTGGCAGACGAAACATTGCTGGAGGTAAAGCCCCTTTCCTCGATTGAAGAGGTTTAAAAAATCGTTGGTCTGAGCTAGTCCGACTAAAGGAAACGCCGAGAAGAAGTAAACTAACAACCGATGAAGACGCATATTATTGTTACCAAGCGTTTTGTAAGAACCTTAAAAAATTTCCATGCATGATGTTTTCCACATCAGCATCGGAATACCCTCTCTGCCCAAAAAGTGCAGGCAGTTTGGCGAGATCTGCGATCGTTTCAAGGTCCTGCACGGTTTGTTCCTTGCCAAAAGCTCCATCCAAATCAGTGCCAATACCGACATGGTTCGCGTTGCCGGCAATTTGGCAAATGTGATCAATATGGTCGATCATCGTCGCGAACGAGACCCCCGCTGATTCGGGAGTCGTTCGTCCTCGTTGCCAATTCGGAACCATCATCCAAGCGTCAAGGGGAGCTCCTATTACCGAGTTGCGCGCGATTAGAACCTTAATCTGTTCGTCTGAAAATTGTCGATTGTGTGGAACGAGTGCACGACAATTTTGGTGACTCGCCCAAACAGGACCTTCAAAAGAATTGAGTGCTTCCCAAAAACTTTCATCGCAGAGATGTGTGGCGTCGAGGATCATCCCTAGGTGCTGCATTTCAGCGAGTAATTCTCTTCCTTTCGGTCCCAGTCCTCCTGTTGCATCGGTTCCTTGTGCATAGGTTCCGGGTCCGTAATGGGCTGGCCCTATCGCTCGGAGCCCCTGCGCATAGGCCGCTTCAAGATGCTGCGGACTCAAGATGGAGTCCGCACCTTCGAGGCTCAAGATGTAACCGATGGGGGAATGCTCTGAAGGGGTTTCCCAGTGTTTGAGATGCGCTGTTAATTGCTGATGATCCCTAATCTGCACCATTTGTCCCAACTCCTCCATCACGCGATACCACGCTAATTGGCCTTGAGTTTGAGCCCAAGCCTGTTCGGAAGAGTGCCAGCCTTTGAGGCGGTTGGATGGTTTGACATAACGAGCGATTAACGTGGCGACGCAGAGTCCGACTTTACCTCTACGCATTTCAGCAAAGCTCACCACTCCGTTAGCCCGGTCTGGCTTGTCAGTCATGCCCGACTCTCTTGCGCGGATTTCTGAAATCGGACGAGTCAAGTCACGGTTCCACTCTAGCGCGTTCATCGCCAGATCGAGGTGAGCATCAAATATCAGCATGGATAAGAGGATTATTGAGAATGTTCATCGTAGAGTGGTGGACGTCATTAGAGCCGGAGGAGTGCATCCAAAACTAAACACATCAAGAGCACTACAACCGCGATAATGGTCTCCAGAACCATCCAACTCTTGAGAGTGTCTGTCACAGAAATTCGGAGGTATTCTTTGACGAACCAAAACCCACCATCGTTGAGATGTGAAAACATCACGGATCCCGCACCCAATGCGACAACCAACAATTCAGGACTTGTGGAAGGCGACTGGGCTAATAACGGAGCAACGAAACCAGCTGCGGCTGTGATCGCAACAGTTGCGCTGCCAGCAGCCACGCGGATCAGGCCAGCCAAAACCCACCCGATGATGAGGGGAGGAATTGACCATTGACTCGCGGAGTCGGCGAAGAGGGTTCCAACCCCGCTGGCGACAAGCACCTTGCTAAAACCACCCCCTGCTCCAACCACCAAAAGAATATTTGCGGTGGGGCCTAATGAATTCTCACTAAATGTTGAAAGGCTTTCGCGGGAGAATCCCTGCTTAAAACCCAATGTCCAAAATGAAAGAAGGACTGCCGCAGTCAAAGCAACGATGGGGGCACCAAGAAAATCGAACACCGCACGAGCTGAGGATGCTTTGGGAAGAGTTAAGTCCGCAACAGTAGCGAGAACCATCAACACAATCGGAAGGGTAATGGTGAGAATCGTCAGGCCGAAACTGGGCCGCCTTTCGGTGATCGGCGAGGATTCTTCCTTCTCACCGAGGCCTAAATCAGGAGGGGGCAGTTTTTGAGCGACCCAACTTCCGAAGACCGGGCCTGCACACCAAGCGGCGGGGACTCCTGCGATCAGTGC
>SXQI01000112.1 GCA_005793025.1 Verrucomicrobiales bacterium | reverse complement strand
TTGGGAAAAGCGTCGGAGATAGATGTCATATGGACCGTATATGCAGCAGCATACGTACAATATAAAAGATAAAATGAAAAAAACTGTGATTTTTTTCAAATCGGAATTCCTGCCCTCACCCGCCTCCACTGACGCATTACCAGGGAAGTCGTTTTCGTGTTGCATTCACAAACGAGAGGCGAACTTCCTTCCGGTCACCGTTTGAAATAATTCAGCTAATAGATTCCCTAGGCGGGGTTGAAATCCACGATTCGACTTCTGCCCGCGTCTTGGCGACGGATTGACTGCCTTTCCACCAGTGAAACCGTTCTGGGGAGTCGAAGGGAATCCCGAGAGTGCCGTCCGGCGTTAGATAGGGCATTGGGACACTTGGGACAGGGTTCGCAAACTCCTTATACGTTATATCACTCTCATTATTTTTATTCTCCATCGCATAAGAGTTTAAAAAAGGTGTCCCAAGTGTCCCAAAGTCGTTTGCGCCGGGGTTAATTGGATCCAAGGTGACTTCATTTCCCTTGTCCGGCGTGATTGACCTTGCGCCTTGCGATTTGAGGAGTGCAAAGACGTTCGAGTAAATAGGGGTTTTTTCCACTGTCGCTGATGCTGGTTTTATCCGAATCGTCTTCTGGGTGCGGTCTCCTACTAGCGCGAAGATCCGCCTACGGTGGTCGTGATCGTTAGGATGGATGCAACAACCGAAACGACCGTCAGGATAGATTCGTAAGTGCTGACCAGCGCGGTCACCGCCGCCTTCACCACAAGCAGGACATCGCGCTCGAAAGATTCCGCCGGAAAGCTCGACGATTTTTTCGAGTTTGGACTGATTGAGGCTCATCCTCCGCTCCCCGCTTTAAATCCAATTCCTCCGTATCCTCGACAATTTTTTCCGTCTCGCTGAATGTTGTGACGTTGAGTAGTTCCAAAGAGGTCCAGCACCAGCGCGTCAAGTTGTGACTGAACTTCCGTAATGGGAAGAGCTTGCCACTTCTTATCCGGACAGTATGCGGCATACGCTTCGATCAGTTCGCTCCTCGTGACATCGCTGAGGCTAGTTTTCTCTAATTTGTCTTTTAGGAAGTGACGCAAGCTTTCGCTCTCTGCCAGCAGTGAGTCAACGATGCCGCATTGACGCGGTGTCAAAACTAGATTCCCGCCAGAGTCAGGAATCTCCTCGAGCAGTTTTTTTGCGCCCAATAGTGCCCAGTTCAGAATCCCGGGTCCTTCCTTTTCGATAAGGTAACGTGCGAAGTCTGCAATTTTCAGGACGGGTGGTGGTCCTTGGAATCGAATGATTACCAGTCGCCGTTTCCATGCGCTGATGTCGCCTTCTAATCGTACACGCAACCGTGAGTTCGACGTGATGAGGATATTGAAATTTCCTTGAACTTGGAAGGAGCCTGTGCCGCCTTTCTGTTCGGCGTCGAACCAATCGCCACCAACGAGTGCCTTGATCACAGATGCGCCTTTTGTGCTTAAGAAGTCAGGTTTGACATCTAAGCCAACTAGGAGCGACTTCTTGAGAAATCGAAAAATCTCGAAACGCCCGCCTAATTGTTCTGTGCGTAATTGTGTCACATTCGCCGTCCCTATGATGTCTCGCAGGACGTTGGCAAACTGCGTCTTCCCTCGACCACCTTCACCATCCAAAATGACAACCCTTTGGGCTCGATTGTCGCCAAGTAGCAACATGCCCGCGAATTTCTGCAATAGTTCCACCTCCTCAGGATGCACTGCTGGAATTACGAGTTCGTTCAAGAACCGTTCACATTTGGCGTTTGGATCGAAAGGAATCGGAGAGCGGTTGCGTGCCCGATACTCCGGCGAGAAGGGGAGCAATTGGGCTTTGCCGCTGGAAAAGTCCACGACTCCATTTGCTAGGTGAATTGTTTTCCGGCGTTCAGTAAACGCGCCGCGCTTCTCAACTAGGCCGCGCAAGTGTGAAACAATGCTGTCCAGCCCCGCTGAAGTCCTAAACTTTTGTAATGCAAAAGCGTCGGCTTGCCTCGACGCCTCAAGAAGGCGCGATGAGATAGCTGTTTTGATGGCGTCCGCAGACTCGACTTCGTAAATCCCTGTGCTAGGGTTGTAGCGGTAAAAAGCCTGTTCATCCGGTTCGTACAGGACGACGTTTTCCTCCGCATAGAGAGCAGCCCAAAACGCCTGATTGATGCTGGAAATAGCCCCGTCCTTGTTCAGGTAGAACGGTTGACCGTACTTTTCCTCCAACGCGCTCGAAGCTTCAGACTCACTTCGGCTCGCCAGATTCTCCTCTGGCAGTGATTTGATCGGGGTTTCTGAGATCAACTTCAACAGTTCTTCGCGAGTCCCGCCCTCGCTTAAAAAGTCAGTGACATCCTTCACGGGCTGGCCGTCAGTGATAGGTAACGCGACTATACGAATAGATTTAGCGATTCCGTGAAGTTTTCCGGCGACAAGTTCCGCGTGATCTTCCCCCGGGCTGTCGCTATCGGGGATAATAGCAACATCCACGCCGCGCAAGCTTTCGCTGAAATCGTCGCTCCATTTTCCAGCCCCGCCGGGATTGCAGGTGGCGACAAAGCCAGCAGATCGAAGAGTTTCTACATCCTTTTCGCCTTCGACAATCACCACAAGTTGCCCGCTCTTGCAGGCTCGCCGAACTTCCGGCAAGTGATACAGAACTTTCTTTGTTTGGTCTAAATTCCAAATCCATTGTCCGGGCTTTTCCGGATCTGGTCGTCGTTGTCTGAAGTCTTTCGGAAGAAACCGAACAACCTGATAGACCAATTTACCAGTTTCGCCCTCATAATTGTATAGTGCGACAATTCGACGATCTGGCGGTTGTTGCGGTTTTCCAGTCTCCTCGGGTGATCCATCCTTAAAAGTAGTCATCGCGTTATTTCAGAATTGCCTCTGTTTGGTTGGATGTTGCCACGGCGTGAGTGGTTCGCCGTCTCAATACGTCGGAGATTCGTTGCCCGGGTCGCCAGTGTCGGCGCATCAGCGATTCAATCCTTCGGCGTTCTGTCCCACTCATCGCAGATTTACGGAAATGACTTTTCATCGGGCACCTCCCACTTGCTTATTGCTGTGGCTTGCCAACGATTCAAGGTCTGCTCGGCTTACTCGATGAGTCCCCGGCAGAATCTCGATTGGAACGAGCCGCCCTTGTTTGCACATCCGCCAGAGGGTCGCTCTCGACACCCCCAACAATTTCGCGCCATCTCCCAACTTCAACAGAAACGGCCCGCTGATGACCGCCTTGGGCATTTCGCCGTCAAGAATTCGGTCAAACGCTGCTTGCTGAGATGGTGTCGCCCTGAGCAGTTTCACAATGCGCTCACTTTGATCTGTGTTTTCGATACTTTTTTTGATTTGGTGGCACGTCATCAGCTTGTTGCTGCGTGTCCTCACTAATGAGCGCGAATCAAAAACCGGAATTATTGCCTTTCAAAAACGCCCTTAAACTGAATCGACGAAAATTTAAGAAAAACAGCGCAACACTCTGATAACCAACGGGTTAAACAATTGAGATCTGAAGCACCAAATAAAGCCGCGTGGATTGTCCCAAAAAATGGTGACAAAAAAACTTACGATTGCCCTTTGATTACCTTGAGAATGCCAACATCAGAGTTGGCCAACCAGTCGCAGAAGCCGCGCCTTTTCTGCTTGTGGAACCTTTAAACGCTTGATGGTCTCGATGGCTTCGTCCTTGGGAGACTTCTGCCCTCCTGTCAACAGTGCTGGCATTGCCGCGCTCAATGCTTGCCTGAACGCTTCCTTGCCGGGTTGGAAATAATGTTTGAGCACAATTCCCGTCGTTTTGTGGCCCGTCACTTTCTGAACAAGCTCAAGCGGCACCCCGGCAGTCAATGCGAGAGTAACCCAAGTAACCCGGAAACTGTGGAAATCGCGCACGCTGGCCCTTCTCTTTCCGTCCTCTCGTTTCGACCTCAGCAAGTCGGAATCATTTCTCAACTGCGCGGTAAGCCCTCCGCCTGACGTTCTACCTCGCACGATCTGGCAATTAATCCCGCGCTCGATCTCGTTAAGATACTGCGATGCGCTCCCTTTGCTGACGTTGGCTGTAGTCGCGACCTCGCAAAGTGGTTTACCTTCCAAATATAATTGGAAAACGGAGATCATTCTCCCCTGCTTCTCTTTGTTTGGAATATTTCCAAGGAATTCGAGACCTCGCCTCATTATCTCATCGCTCGAAACTTCTGGCAGCAAGTTCTTGTCCTGCGTCAAGGGAAGGGGACTGGACAATGCGACCGCCAAAACCTTTTTGACTCGCCATGTTATCCCGTCGGGATTCTCTCGATACATCTGCGCCTGTTCAGGAAAAACGAAGTCATCCGGTTTACTGCCGCGTTTCCTCGTCTCCAATTCGGTTTGAAGCATTGGAAAAATTGGAATGCTGACCGATTCGCCTGTCTTGGCAGTCTTCGCATTAATAAATCTGCCAGCAAGATCAATATCCTTCCACTTGAGCAAGCAACAATCTCCCCGGCGCATCGCTGTACATATTCCAGTGATAATGATAGGACGGATAAAATCGTCGTGCCGCGTTACTTCTAGAATGGCCAGCAATTCTTCCCGCGTGAATGGTTTACGGAACACAGTCGCCGTCTCTTTCGTGGGAATATCTGAGAAAGGATTGATTGCCCCCTCTGGTAGCAAATTCGAGCACGTTGACCGCAACAATTGCAAAGTCCCGTTCCAAGTCTTGCCAGACAGCCCGCGCTTTGTTTCTGCATCTAGAAATGATCGCGCTACTGTTCTCGTCACTTGTGAGAGGTTAGCCACTTTTGGGAATTCTGATTGAATGAACGCAACAAATCGCTTTAAACCAGCGTGACACTCGAAAGCGTATTGCTTGCTTGGCTTTCGTTTGCGCGGAATCTTGTCCCATTCAATGGCCAGATCCTCAAGCTTGACAGATTCGATGGCCCCGCCTGTTCGGATTTCGTAAATCTTTTCTACCAACCCGGCGGCGTTGCTTCTCGAACGTGCTTCCTCGATGAGGTTGTCGAGTTTCGCCTGTGCCGCTGACCGCGAACGCTCAAAAGCCCCATCGCCTTCCTCCTTAAGCGAACCAGAAACCGGCATCCGGCCAGTAATCTTGACCCCGAGATTGTAACAGTAACGCTTGCCCTCGATCTCGAATCTTCCAAACCAGACATTGCGAATGCTTCCGTCCCGTTGCTTTCTGTATTCTAGTGGCATAACCCCTTGAGTGATACATCAAGGAACATACAGACGAACGCGCACCATTCGCAACAGAAAAACCAACACAACCACCAACACATTTTGATTTTTAGCAGTTTTGTCGCATATTTATTAGCAAAACGGATTTAACGCGTCAGGCTCATAACCTGAAGGTTGTTTGTTCAAATCCAGCCCCCGCAACCAATTCCTCAGTCGCTATGAACTCTAGCTGCGTAAAGTTCTACCGAGTTTACGTGATTCAAAACCTAGGGGGAAGGCTTTACATCGGAGTTTCGGAGGATATCCAGATTCGACTTAACGACCATAATACCGGGGTTTCGCAATGGACGAAATGCAGAGGGCCGTGGGAACTGGTTTGGACAAGCAACGAAATGAGCCTAGGAGAGGCGTTAAAGTTAGAAAAGTTACTCAAACGTCAAAAAGGTGGATCTGGACTCTACCGACTCACCGGAATTCCACGTTTGGCTCATAATCCCGCGTAAGCGGGACTGCAGGTTCAAATCCTGCCCCCGCAACCAATTTCCCCAACAAAGAGCATCGTTTTCACCCTTTGTTTATTGAGTGTTATTGAATTCCATGTTTTTTCATCACTGCAGCGAGGATCAATTCTGCTCGGAGACAAAAGGCAATACCGGTGCTGGTGGCGGGCAACCCATTGGTCGCGGACGTCCAAGTGCGAGCACGATCTGTCGAGTAGTAGATACCGTCACCTGCACCGGTAATGGCAAATTTCTCATTAGCAGTCATTTCCCAAATCGGTGCATCGAGTAACGAAGCCGTGGAGGTAATAATTACTGGATCCAGCGATGGGAATAAGTTGGTCGCGTAACGGAAAGGTGTCGCTGCGTTCGCAAGAGACCAGCGCTTCCAGTTTTGACCCAAGTCGTCGCTCCAGTAGATGCCGCCAGGATTGTGTCCGACAACGAGTGTGCTGCCGGTTGCGGCGAGTGCCAGTGGCCGAATATTAGCCGAGGTTCCAATGCGAAGCCATTTTCGATCGGAACGACTCCAAACGTATAGCCCTTTGGCGTAAAGCCCCGCGAAGAGCTGATCGCCTACCGAAGTTAGTGCAAAAATTTGTGCTTGAGGAGGCAGCCCGGCAGAAAGGTGGGTCCAGCCCTCGCCTTGATTGGACGATTCGTAAACTTGGTCCGCATCGGTTCCGACGTAGAGCGCGTTGGTGTGAACGTGAAGGGACCTAATCCATCGGCGCGGAAAGGATGGATTTTTCATCCATGTTGCACCGTCATCAGTGGTGGTGAGTAAAAAACCTTCGGAAGTTCCAGCAAAGATCCGGTTGTTGAGATTTGCGAAGCTCGTAACACGCGACCCACCTAAGCTGGGGATGGCGGCCGGGTACCAAGATTTTGCGCCATTTGTTGAGATGATTATTCCGGAGTCTGTGCCAGCGATGATCGTGGTTTTGGTAGATGCTAGGGCGTTAATTCGCGTGTCAGAACTCATCACAGTGTTGGATCTAGACCACGAGTAGCCATTGTTTTTTGAAAAAAAGAGAGCATAGGTACCCTCAGCTTGAATTAGTAGAGATGAGAGTGGGGCGAATGGTAGAAGCATCAGAAGAACGTCACGAAAACAGTGGTTCATTTGACTAAGGTAGAACAGGGAAACCGGAATGTAAGCGAATTTTGTTTGGCAACAACCGAGAGGAGACCCACACAAACAATCCTCGGGTCTATTGGCGGGCGATGTCTTTCCGGACCCAGCCGGCGTGGCCGTCGAGGTAAAGCTCGTTGCGACCTCCGTTGTGGGCTGACCAACCTCCGGGAGGTGGCGCACTGCTGCCGATGGTCCACTCGCTGCCGTAAGGATGCCACGGTCGTTCGAAGAACGGGCTCATTAGCCATTCCTCTTGGGAAATACTTGATTTCCGGGCTTGTGCGACGCTTTCGGGGGTCCTCCCTCGGAGGTAGCGGGGCTGTTTCGGATCCATTTCGGCAAGTTTATCGCTGATGTAGTTACCCCATGCC